>NZ_JAGJEK010000065.1:0-1306 GCF_018101015.1 Pseudoalteromonas sp. MMG005
TGAATCGCCCCGTGTTTGCCAGAGACTCAATAACTTGAGAAACTGGAACTATGAAAAAATCAAATCGCTATACATCAGAATTTCGTGAACGTGCAATTAGGCTTGTTACTACACAACAGCATGAATACCCTTCTCTTTGGGCTGCGCTAGTATCGATTTCAGATAAACTGGGATGTACACCAGAAACACTTAGAGCATGGGTCAAGAAATCTCAAGCTCAACCGTCTAAACCATCTTCTAACACTCAATCAACTGAAGAACGACTTGCCGCTTTAGAGCGCGAGAATAAAGAACTCAAGCGAACGAATGACATTTTGAGGCAGGCCGCCGCTTTTTTCGCCCAAGCGGAGCTCGACCGCAAACAGAAATAAGCGTGGCTTTTATAGATGCTTATCGTGAGCATTACAGTGTCGAGTCAATTTGCAAAGAATTACCGATTGCACCATCAACGTATTATTCTCATAAACAGATACAAAGAGAGCCTGAGCGACTGTCTAACCGCAAAAAACGTGATGCTGAGCTGATGATACTCATTCGCGAAGTGTGGGAGGATAATATGTCAGTTTATGGTGCAAGAAAAATATGGAAGCAGTTACAGCTTGACGACCATCAAGTCGCTCGCTGTACGGTCGAACGATTGATGCGAATTATGGGCATTCAAGGTGTTCGTCGAGGGAAAGCACATAAGACAACGATACCTGACGAGCAACAAGATAAGCCATTGGATTTAGTTAATCGTCAATTTACTGCTGAGCAGCCGAATCAACTTTGGGTCGCTGATATTACCTATGTTGCCACATGGAGTGGCTTTGTTTACGTCGCTTTCGTGATAGATGTATTTTCACGATACATTGTAGGTTGGCGTGTATCAACGACAATGCACACAGAGCTTATTCTTGATGCGTTAGAGCAAGCTATTTGGCATCGTGGTAACCCCGAGGGGTTAATTCACCACAGTGACAGAGGCAGTCAATATTTGTCGATAAGGTACACTGAGCGACTTGCTGAAGCTGGAATTCAGGCCTCTGTAGGGAGTGTGGGTGACTCTTATGATAATGCATTAGCTGAAACAATAAATGGCTTATTTAAAACAGAAGTTATTCGCAGAAATGGCCCGTGGAAAAATGTTGATGCTGTTGAATACGCAACGTTAGAGTGGGTTAATTGGTTTAATAATCAACGCCTATTATCTTCAATTGGGTATATTTCACCAGCTCAATATGAAACAGACTACTATGATAATTTAAACCAGTCAGGTAAAGTGGCTTGACTTAAACAAACTGGTCTCCGATGAACTCGGGGCGAT
>NZ_JAGJEK010000066.1:0-1205 GCF_018101015.1 Pseudoalteromonas sp. MMG005
TTGTATTAGCTCAGACTAGATCTTACATCTCACCTTGAAAAGTTGAGAGTTACCCGTTTTGATTAAAGGTGTCGAATCTTCAAATCAAAACAAAAGAGGTAACTCTCATGTTACATACTAGTAACCCAATTATTAAACACAAAGCTGGTTTACTTAATCTTGCCGAAGAATTAGGTAACGTATCTAAGGCATGTAAAGTAATGGGCGTATCGCGAGATACGTTTTATCGATATCAAGAACTTGTAACCGATGGCGGTATTGATGCGCTTATCAATAAAAACCGCAGAGCACCTAACATTAAAAACCGAGTAGATGAAGCAACAGAAAAAGCAGTAATGGAATATGCCATCGCTCAACCGGCTCATGGTCAACATAGAACAAGTAACGAATTGCGTAAACAAGGTATCTTTGTTTCTGGTAGCGGCGTACGCTCTATTTGGTTACGCCATAACTTAGAAAATTTCAAAAAACGGCTAAAGGCACTCGAAGCGAAGGTAGCAAAGGACGGAATTATTTTAACCGATGCTCAAGTCGCTGCACTTGAGAAAAAGAAACATGATGATGAAGCATGCGGTGAAATTGAAACAGCGCACCCAGGCTACCTTGGTTCACAAGATACGTTCTATGTAGGTAATCTGAAAGGTGTAGGTCGTATTTATCAGCAAACCTTCGTTGATACTTATAGTAAAATTGCCTTTGCCAAGCTTTATACAACCAAAACGCCAATCACGGCAGCTGATATGTTAAATGATAAAGTTCTACCGTACTTCGATGAATATGAGCTTCCAATGTTACGGATATTAACTGACCGTGGCACAGAATATTGTGGTCGAGTCGATCATCATGATTATCAGCTATATCTAGCGATCAATGATATAGAGCATACAAAGACGAAAGCTATGTCACCGCAAACAAATGGTATCTGCGAGCGGTTCCACAAAACTATTTTAAATGAGTTCTACCAAATTACATTTAGGAAAAAGTTGTATGCTGACATGGAAGAGCTTCAAAAAGATCTGGACGAATGGATGGATTACTACAACAATGAACGAACTCATCAAGGAAAAATGTGCTGTGGACGAACTCCGCTGGTAACATTAATTGATGGTAAATCGATTTGGGCTGAAAAGAATTTAGCTCAAATCTAAGCTGACAAAGCACCGTTAAAAAACGGGTAACTGTCAGATCAGGTCTGAGCTACTACA
>NZ_JAGJEK010000067.1:0-1129 GCF_018101015.1 Pseudoalteromonas sp. MMG005
TTTTGCTTTATCTCGCTAGGGCTGCGCATGTTACGCTTTCCTATTTTTTTGTCAACACTTAATTTTAAAAGTTTTTAGAATTAAGTTTCACTTGACGCTGACCTCGTTTCATTTTGCTTTTCAGCGCGTTACTCCGTGTCAGTGGGGTCGCATTATAGGGCGTTCATTGATTTGTTCAAGCACTTTTTTTAAGTTTTTATCTGTTCGTACAAATAAACAGCTAAAACCCCTTTTTTGATTAATTTACAAGCAATAAGAGTTACACTTACGATAAGTTTTATAAGCAAAATACAACAGCTCGCTCAATCACCAATGAATAACTGAGCCCTTTAAATCACTTTACCTTTGAAAATATCATCATTGATTCAAGAGTGGACAGTAAGTCAGAGTCTAAAATTAAGAATTTAGTCATATTAAATGTACAATCTTTGCAGCACCGTACGGACATAGCTCTAGATTAAGTTAAGTAACCTTGCACTATAAAATCTTTCTCTGAAAAGATACGACTCTAATTGCTCCCAGTAAAAGTTTACATAAGTGCTATTTTTTGAAGGAGTAACGCTGAAGCTGAGTTTGTAACTACAACATGGATCCTGACCTGCGTCAGGAAGACTGTCAGTGAGAGCTCTAAAACCTGTGATAACAACGACAAGCATGGATGTTTTGGATCCTGATCTGCGTCAGGAAGACAACAAGGTGGAACTCGTCTCCTTAAACAGGTTTCAGTGCCCATAAATGCGCCTCTTTCTTGCTCACTTTTATAGTTCCTGACTTACATCAGGAAGACCAACAAGGTGGAACTCGTCTCCTTGAACGGGTTTCAGTGCCCATAAATGCGCCTCTTTCTTGCTCACTTTTATAGTTCCTGACTTACATCAGAAAGACAATGAGGTGGAACTCCTCTCCCTGAACTTGTATATGGACTCCACCTCGCCATGCTTGGTAACTTCTGCTGTAATTATAAAGCCGTTATACCTTTAATGGATCCTGACCTACGTCAGGAAGACAACGAGGTGGGCGTCATCAAAACCCCGTCTCTAAATAGAAACCTCCGTCTCCCTGAACTGGTTTCAGGGTCCATAAGGTTTTTATTCTAGGCTTTCTCTAAAGCTCTTCCCTAAATTGTTTT
>NZ_JAGJEK010000068.1:0-1098 GCF_018101015.1 Pseudoalteromonas sp. MMG005
CGATAATTTAGATAAGGGGGCATTGGGGTTATCGTCCAGTAATTTGGCGTATGTGATTTATACGTCGGGTTCAACAGGTAAGCCCAAAGGAGTGATGATCGAGCATCGTAGTGCGCAAGCGCTCATGCATGAAATGTCTGATTGGTTTACCGGTGTGACACGATTTGGCTGGGGAGCCAGCTATGTTTTTGATGCGTCCTTACAGGGGATCGTATGTTTATTCTCAGGTAGAACATTAATTGTGGTGCCTGAAGATATCAAAACGCAACCAGAGCGACTGCAAGACTATATTCAATCACACCATATAGAATTACTCGATTGCACGCCGAGTGTGCTGCAATTCTGGCTCGATACATGGCACGATTTTACACCACCACATTTATTGGTGGGAGGGGAGGCGATAAGCCAAGCATTATGGCAACGTTTGGCAGGTTATACTTCTGAAGGGATAGAGATCCGCAATGTATACGGACCAACCGAATGTACAGTGAACAGTACGATGGCACATGTCAGTGGCACAGAGGTTCATATTGGCAAGCCTTTATCGTATATGCGTTCATATGTGTTAAGTGACGACGCGTGTCGAGGGCTTGTACCGTACGGTTCAGCGGGTGAGTTGTATTTAGGGGGAGATGGTTTAGCCCGAGGTTATTTAAATCAGCCGACCTTAACCGTAGAGCGGTTTATTGATAACCCTTATTTTGATGAGAATGACCCACATAGTTCAAAAAGATTATATCGTACGGGAGACTTAGTCCGGTATTTACCGGATGGTGAGTTGGCCTTTATGGGTCGTACAGATGATCAGGTTAAAATCCGAGGGTTTAGAATTGAGCTAGGCGAGATTGAAACACAATTAGCAGAACAAGCGGGTGTTGAGTCAGCCTTAGTGATGGTCAAGGAGCTAGCCGGAAGCCAGCAATTGGTGGGTTATATTCATTCACCAGCGGCGTTAGACGACGGTGCTCAGACGAGCTTGATAGATCAAGTGAAAACAGCGTTAGCAGCACAGTTACCCGAGTATATGGTACCCAGTGTCTTGATGGTGGTGCATGAATGGCCGTTGACGCCAAACGGCAAGGTCGATAAACGGGCATT
>NZ_JAGJEK010000069.1:0-1084 GCF_018101015.1 Pseudoalteromonas sp. MMG005
CAGAAGTCGCTGAGCGATTAGATATTTGTACCAAAACGTTATACCACTGGCGGAGCCAGTTATCAGATAAACCTAAATCTGTTCAATCATCCGATGAAAAACTGAAGATCGCTAAATTAGAGGCTGAATTGAAACGTGTCACGGAGGAGCGCGACATTTTAAAAAAGGCCGCAAGGTACTTTGCCAGCCAACCCGAGTAAAGTACGGCTTCATTCGTGATCATCAAGATGAGTTTTCTATCATTGCTATGTGCCGCCTGTTTAAACTACATCGTAGTGGTTTTTATGCGTGGCTAAAAAAGCCCTTAAGTGATAGAACGCTTGAAGATCGTCGCTTGTTGAAGCTCATTAAAGCGTTTTATGTAGCCAGTGGCGGTACGTATGGTAGCCCTTGGATACATGCAGATTTACGTGACACTGGTGAGCGATGCAGCGTAAATCGTGTTGCGAAAATTATGCGTCAGCATAAACTCAAAGCGCAAATAGGCTATAAACGTCGCCATATTAAAGGCGGTAAAACATCACGCATTGCAGATAACTTACTTGCTCGCCAGTTTAATCCTCCTGCACCCAATCAAACATGGGTGAGTGACATTACCTATGTGAGAACCTATGAAGGTTTCTTGTATGTAGCAACTGTCATGGATTTATTTTCTAGGCGTATTGTGGGTTGGTCGATGGATAAGAACATGGACAAGCATTTGGTGATTAAAGCATTGCTCATGGCAGTTTATCAACGTCAACCGAAGGCTGAGGTAATGGTACACAGTGACCAAGGCAGCCAGTACGGTAGTGATGATTACCTTGCGTTTATGAAGGAGCATAACCTTGTTCCATCAATGAGCCGAGCTGGTAATTGTCATGATAATGCGGTTGCAGAAAGCTTTTTTGCAACGATTAAAAAGCGAATAATTAAGCGTAAGATATACTCGACACGCGAAGATGCGAAAGCTGAGATATTCAATTTTATAGAAATGTTTTACAATCCAAAAAAGCGCCATTCACATACAGGCGGTGTTTCACCTGCTAAGTTTGAAGAAGCGTATTATTCTGAATTAAAAACTGTCTAGTGAAAGCTGGGAAGT
>NZ_JAGJEK010000007.1:0-198077 GCF_018101015.1 Pseudoalteromonas sp. MMG005
CCAGTTGTATCAGTTGAAGGCTGTTGCATCCGTTAAAAATTTACACTCCTCTATACTCTTTTTAGAACTCAGTACCTTCACCTTTCTGAATGCATTCAAGGCTTAACGTCTTCGTCTATCTGAATTCAGGGCTAACATCTTTGCCTCCCTGACTTCATTTCAGAGCTTAAGATTTCGTCTCCCTGAATTTATTTCAGGGTCCATGTTTGAATACACGAAACGTAAATGGATCCTGACCTGCGTCAGGAAGACTGATTTGGTGGAAGACTGATTTGGTGGAAGACTGAATAGGAAGACGGCGCATAAGTTAACGGCAGGTGCATCAGTAGAAGGCTGTTGCATCCGTTAAAAACTTACACTTCTCTATACTCTTTTTAGAGCTCAGTACCTTCACCTTTCTGAATGCATTCAAGGCTTAACGTCTTCGTCTATCTGAATTCAGGGCTAACACCTTTGTCTCCCTGACTTCATTTTAGGGCTAACATCTTCGCTTCATTTTAGAGCGTAAGATTTCGTCTCCCTGAATTTATTTCAGGGTCCATGTTTGAATACACGAAACGTAAATGGATCCTGACCTGCGTCAGGAAGACTGATTTGGTGGAACACTGATTAGGAAGAAGGCGTGTAAGTTAACTGCTCATATTTTCTACCGTTCCCCTTGCACCTCAAATTCATCGTATATTAAAACTGCTTTTCCGTTTTTTTGAACTTGCCAATGCTCTTTATGTACAACTCCATACGCTTTGTTCATTTGCCAGTGTGAAGTCAGTAAATAACCATCGGTACCTTCCGGTTGCCAAATGACATCGCTATATTCAACACTATGAAAACCTTGATCAATAATTTGCTGCCATAAAGCTTGTATTTGCTCAGTGCCTTTAAACGTCCCAAATGGTTTTGCAACCATCGTACATTCAGGGTGGTACTGGGCAGCACACCCAGCCGCATCTTGGTTATTAAATGCGGTTTGCCATTGTAAAATACCTGTTTTACAAGCTTCAAATACGGTTTGTGGTGCCATGTTCTATTATCTCTATTGTTTACTTGCGACCAAGTTTAGCGCTATGCTTTGTAAAGAAAAACAAGACTAATAGAAAATACTGTTTAATCTGGTGAAACAATATGAATAAACTACGCCATATGAATTTATTTATGCGCATTGTGGAGGCTGGGTCGATAACTAAAGCTGCTGAGAAGCTAGGGCTCTCTAAATCGGTATTGAGTCAACACTTAAAACAATTAGAAGGTGAGTTAGCAACTACACTGTTAAAGCGCACTACACGTCGGCAATCGTTAACGCCTAGCGGTGAACGATTTTATGCCCACTGTGTGAAAATGCATCAAATTTCAGAACAAGCTTGGGATGAAGTGATGGCGCAACAAATCGAGCCAGCTGGCAAACTCACGATTACCGCCCCACATGCGTTAATGGACTCCCTGGTAGTACCTGCATTAACCAAGACATTTTTAGCGCATCCAAAAGTACGTTTGTCATTGATTTGCCAAGATGAACAGTTGGATCTGATGCATCATGATATTGATTTAGCGATTCGTGTGGGTAGGAGTCAAGACAGTCGCTATAAGCAACGGCTTATTGGCCAATTTTATGATGTGTTATGCAAAGCTAAACATCATACTCCTGATTTAAGTGCTGAGACTTATATTGCGAATCATTGGCAAGGTACTCAGATAAATCATACATTTTATAAAGCTGGTGGGTCATCACAGAAGCTGCAGTTTATGGCAACACATATTACAGACAACATATACCAAACAATATCGCTTATTAGCGCTGGATTTGGCATCGGGATTGTGCCGAATATACTACTACCTCAATATACCCAGTTAGCACCGGTCTACACTGACCAGCACTTAATGGCAACAGATGTGTATACGGTGCATCCATACACAAGTGCCGTGCCTACCACAGTCAAACTTGCTCAAACAGCCATTAAAACTGCTTTTGATGACTTAATGTTCAATATAACGTAATAGTTTGAGATGAAAAATGTGCGAAACATCATAGTTAGAATATACGTATTTGATGTGAGCATTGACAAATAGATACGCGTATTTACGTTTCAAATATAGATACTCTGCTATAATGAACGCAGTTTTTAAAGGAATGATAGAGTTTTATGGTTGTGAGTAAGTGTCATGGATTGTTGCTTTTTTTTATATTAATGTTGTTGAGTGAGAATTGTGAAGCCATTGATACGGTGAGATACAACGTGTCTCATAAATTTGTTGATCCAAAGCAAAGCTATTATGTTGACTTATTACGGTTGGCACTCGAAAAAAGTACGCCTGAATATGGACCATATCAATTAATTGAAAACCCCCTTGAAGATACCCCACAGGCGAGAACATTAGATCTGCTTGCTAAAGCTGATTTAATTGATGTGCATTGGAGCATGACCTCGATTAAACGAGAGCAAAAATTAGGTACCGTTTATATCCCATTGCTAAAGGGCATGATGGGGGCGCGTATTTTTATTATTCATAAAGACTTACAATCAAGGCTAAAGAAACATCAATATGCAACTGCATTGTTGGATTATCGATTCGGCAGTGGTAATGATTGGCCTGACTCAAAGATTTATGCATTTAATAGTTTGACTGTTGAAACCGCTGGGGCGCAGAATTTATTGAAAATGTTAGAACAAAAGCGCTTTGATTTGTTTCCCAGAGCTCTGCATGAGCCTTGGTCTGAAGTGGTTGGCCACCCTAAGCTACAGATCGATAGCCGCTTTGGTTTGTGTTACCCCTCTGCGATGTATTTTTTTGTGAATAAAAATAATCATAGGCTACGCAAGCGCTTAACTGATGGGCTGCACAGGGCAATAAATGACGGCAGTTTCGATCAGCTATTTAGTCATCACCCAATCACAAAAGATGCCCTCAAAAACGGTTATTTCGAAAAACGAAAAGTGTTAAAGCTACGCAACCCAAATATGAGTATTAGAACGCGCGACACTTTACACTCGGGGCGTTATACGTGGCAACCATTAGCCGAATGTGTCAAGCCCTCATTATAAGCATAACGTACATCCCTCTTGTCTTTGTGCTGCTATGACATCAGATAACAGTGTCTTTGTTAAGTAAAGTTCATATTATTACTCTTTGTTTTTAATGGGATCTATTGTTTAATGGTTGATTGTTGTACACCATTAATTATTAAGGGCTTATTATGGAAGATATTAAGTTATATGGACATCCGCTATCTGGGCATACTCATAAAGTGTCATTGTTTTTATCAATACTTCAGCTGGAATATGAATTTGAAATCGTTGACTTAAAGGCTAAGCAGCATCAATCAGACGCATTTTTGAAGTTAAACGCATTTGGCCAAGTACCGGTTTTGAAACATGCAGAACGCGTTATTTGTGATTCTAGCGCTATCTTAGTTTATTTGGCTAAAGTATTTGATAACTCTGGAATTTGGTACCCATCTTCTCCTGTGAAACAAGCGATGATACACAGGTTATTAGCGGTTTCATCTGGTCCGTTAGTGATGGGACCCGCTATGCTAAGGGGCATTAAACAACTGAATAAACCCGGCGATTATGAGCAAGCGGTTGTAGTAACAACGCAGTTATATCAGGGCTTAGAGCGTTTACTTCACTCTCATGATTGGCTGGCTTGCAGTACGCCCACTATTGCAGATATTGCATTGTATAGTTATATTAAATTGGCTGAAGGCGCCTCTGATATTAATGGAAAATTCCCAAGCATACTTAATTGGCAGTCGAAAGTTGAATCTCTCCCTGGCTTTATGGCAGTCCCTTAACTCCTTATTTTAGTTCATCGTTTGCATCAATGAATCATATACCAATCAAAAGCCAACGCTGCGCACGTTAGTTGGCTTTGTTTCGGTAAACAGGTTGGCTGGTGTTTGTTTAAAGCCTGATACAAACTGCACAACTGCATATTATTGTCGCCGTGTTACGTTAACTGACGTTGCCTTTGAAATTCGCAAATTTTGGGATCTTTGCTATACATTGAGTATTACCAATCTGTACGATAAATCATATGAATTTAACTGTTACGTGGCGAATATTTGGTGGCTTCGCGATCGTATTGCTTTTGTCTGTTATTTTGTTTTCTGTATCTATAATGGGCATATCCAATATTGGTAAGGGAATACAAAAAGTATCGACTAAAAGTGTCCCAACTTTAATATCTGGTGCTGCACTGTCAGAAAGTGTTTTGGCAACCGAGCTGAGCTTAATACAGCTATTTGCGACAGAGCGTCGTAGTGTAGCAAATACCATTAAAGCTGATTTCGACAAACGATACGATGAAAACCAAACCAATTTACAAGCACTTGCATTACAGTTAGATAGCCTACCTGAGTTTGCAGAAATACTCTCTAAATTAGAGAAAACCAATGCAGCGCTTTACACCACGTCAATCACCAGCATCACTGACTATTTGGCCATTTTGACCCAAATTGAAAAAACCAATGGGTTGGCACAAGAATTCGGTGATATGGGCGATGAAAGCTTAAGTTTTGCATACGATTTAGAAGGAATGGCAGAGCAAGAGGCGACCATTGACCTCTTAGCGACCTTTGTATCACTTATTGAAAGCACGGTAGATAGTGCCAACTCAGTGCTACGCTCACAGATTGTGTTTGAGGTGCTTGGTGTACAGTCTGAATTACAAGGCAGTGTTAGCGAAATTGATGAGTTATTTAATAAAATACAAATGGCAAGTGAGCTGCAAGGAAGTGATGAACTGGCATCAATGCATCAAAACCTAACGAGCTTTAAAAATGCATTAGTGGGCAGCGATAGCGCTATTAGCTCAAAAGTAAGTGTATTGAAACAACTTGGCAAAGTTAAAAAAGATTTCGATGTTATTAAACAACATGCTAAGGAAACCAGAGAATTAATCGCTGAGCTCAAGAAACAAATAATGACTTATACTGGCTCGATTCAATCACAGGCTGAAAGTACAGTGTCTGATAATCAATTTGTGATCACAATGTTGGCTGGGTTGATCATTGTGTTGTCTATTGCAGTGTCATTTGTAGTGACTCGCTCAATCAAAGTACCGTTAGCTATGTCAATACAACAAATTAAAACCGCAGCAACGGGCGACATGACTGTTCAGTTTGTAAAAGAGCAAGAAGATGAGTTGGGGGAGATGGCGCAAAGCATGCAGCAACTCGTAAATAGTTTGCGTGATACGTTAAATGAAATATCGGATAACTCGCAGTTGTTGGCCAGTACAGCAGAACAAACCAGTGTGATAGCTGATCAAAGCTTTAATAGTGCCAATGAACAAAGTTCACAAATGCACGCAATGAGTACGTCGATCAACGAAATGACAGAAACAGTCGCCTCTGTTGCTGCAAGTGTGCACAGCACGTTAGAAGAAGTTGAAAAAGCCAGTACTGAAGCTGAACAAGGGGAAACCGTGTTACTGAAGAACGTAGAGAGTATTTCAGCGTTGGGTAAAACCATAGAAGGCTCGGCAAACGTGATTCAGCAGCTAAATAACGATACGGTCAGTATTAGTTCGGTATTGGCTGAAATAAAAGGCATTGCAGAACAGACCAATTTATTGGCACTCAATGCTGCAATAGAAGCGGCTAGAGCCGGAGAGCAAGGACGTGGGTTTGCAGTGGTGGCTGATGAGGTGAGGTCATTGGCCAGCCGTACTCAAGAGTCAACACAAGAGATTCAGTCAGCCATTGAAAACTTGATCAGTGGTGCACAGCAGGCCGTTGAGAGTATGACCAGTTCTCAGCAAGCCTCAAGAGAATGCGTCGACGGGATCAATAGCGTGAAGAATATGTTGCAGTCTATTGTGCAAAGTATTCAAACTATCCGTGACATGAGCCAACAAATTGCAGCGGCTTCAGAGCAGCAAACAGTCGCCGCAAACACCCAGTTAGAGAGTGTAAATAGTATACGAGATATTACCAATACAACCACTGAGCAAGCCAAAGATAACCAACAAGCAAGTCTACAGTTAGCCCAAATGGCTGAAACCCAGCGTACTTTATTGACCAGATTTAAAACCTAGTAGCTGAGCAATTAGTTACTTTAATTCGGCTTATTTATTGAGAGGACCGTTATATGAAATTTAAAATTGCGAGTTTATTTATTGCGTTTTTTGCTTATTTTTTTATGGAAGTTGCGATCGCTGGGACGTGTGAAATTCAGTACACAAGAACGTCATGCCCTGGAAAGGAAAAAATAAGTTATAAAAAGTGTAAAGGTAAGCAAAGTTGCTCTAAGTTTAAAGAAGCGGCGAGTGCTGCAGAGTGTGGTGCTATGGCTGTAAAATCATGTAAAAACAAAAGACTAACGATCACTAAAAGTAAAGTGATCAATGCTATTTTTGACGGTGTAAAAATTACAGCAACGAATGGTAACGATGACTTTTGTACCGTGTATGCCAAAGCCAGTGAAGAGTTCAATAAATGTGGTGGCTAAGGTGAACTAATTTTTACGAATTCATAAATGGCCATTGATGTTGCGCTCAATGGCCATTTTTTATGAATGATATAAAGCGGAAGCCGAATTGTGCGGTTTAAAATTGCGGTAAAAAGCGTATTTTGATTCAGGTAATATGGTTTTTTAGGAAAGCGCAACCTTGGTCAAGTATCACTTCTGTTGTTTTGCGATACTTCCCACAGTTTAGGATCAGTTATTGAGTGTACAAAGTGAAGAATAGGGTAGCACCGCACCGAAGTATTCAGCGTGTTTGTGATTATATTGCACAAAACTTAGATATACCTATGAGTATTGAGCACTTAAGTGATGTAGCCGCGTTGTCGAAATATCATTTTCATCGTTTGTTTGTTGCCAACATGCATATTACAGTGAGTAAATATATTCTGTTGGCGAGATTAAAACGTGCCTCGTTTGAGTTGGCATTCGAAACAGATAAGAAAATCCTCGATATCGCGATTAAAGCAGGTTTTGATAGTGCTGAAGCGTTTACAAGGGCCTTTAAACGCACATTCAATCAAACCCCTTCGGGGTTTAGGTGTACACCGCAATGGCCACATTGGCATGGCGTATTTGAGTGTAATATTACGAGTATGCCTGTGGAACAGCTTGATGTTACCGTTGACGTTTTTCCGAAAACGATGATTGCTTTTATTGAGCATAAAGGTGCTGCTGAACGGGTATATGAAACGGCTGGGCAATTTGTGAATTGGAGAAAAACGACTGGGTTATCGCCTATTCGCAGCAGCAAAACATTTGGGATCCCAAATGGAGACCCAAGCACGATGGCGTCTGAAGCATTTCGATTTAAAATATGTGGCACGGTGCTTGAGCCGGTGCCAAATAATGCGTTTGCAGTAAAAAACGCGGAGATCCCCAAAATGCGCTGTGCTAGAGTGCGCCATATTGGCAGCCATGAGACATTAGACAATACAATTAATGCCTTTTATCAGCAGTGGTTTATTGATAGAGATGAGCAGCCAGCTGAACACCCATGCTTTTTTCAATATATCAACTTGATCCATGAAGTGGATGAATGCGATTTGTTGACCGATATTTTTTTACCACTGCGCTAAATGCATAATGGGTGCAGTGGTAAAATGGGACGACTGAAGTTAGGCGTTACAATTTTATTAGTTAACCTTAGGTTTGGGTAAGGGTTTTGGAATAGAAAATATTGTTGTAAACAAACTTACGTACAACCCAATGATGATATTTTGTTCAATATCAGGCGCTTTTATGCAGTAATAGCGGGTTATTACAAATGAAAGCAACGCCGAGAGTGAGAAAAATAGCGTTATTGGACCAATTCGCTTATCCAGAGCTGGGGTTAGGGGCTGTTGATCTTTCAGGTTCGTTTTTGCAGCAGTTTGATTGGCTTTTATACAAGGCAGAGGCTGCGTAGCATGGTTATTCCATGTGAGTCAGCTGATAACACCGTAGAAAAGCCAATCAAGCGCTGCCTACCGGTTCTTTTGAGCACCCCTTTCTCTTTGTTGCTTAATATTCGCTTAGATTACTAGGCCACATATTAAGCGCCGCGATAAAAGCATGCTCAAAGAGAACAAAAATAGAACAGCAAAGATCAACAGCCCCTAGTTACCATCGACTAAAAGGTATGTAAAACCCCTTTACAAAATGGCATAGCATGAATGTGCTTGTAGTATGCGATGACGTTAGGGAACTCAGCCAGTAAGTTTAAATGTGCAGGTAAATGCATATGGTAATCTAACATAGGCAGCGCTATCGCATCCGCTAGTGAGAACTGATTGGCAACTAAATAATGATTATTAGCCAATTGTTTATTGATATTGTGCAAAGTTTGCAAAGCGGCAGGTTGTGCAGCGGTTAATTTAGTCATATCAATTTGGTTATTTGTACCACTGGGGTATTTTATTTCAATAATGTAGTCACTAATAAGTGCACGGAAAGCGTAAATAGATAACATACTGGACCACGCATCTATTTGCCCATAAACCTGAGGGTTACTATGAAAGATACTGGGCCCGCCAAAATGCTCAAGGTAACGTGCAATTGCGTTAGATTCAGGCAAGATATAATCCTCATCGATTAAGATTGGCACTTTTTTATAAGGGTGTAGCTTTGTTAGGGAATCGCTACTGACTTCTAATGCTTTTCCTTCATGCTCAAGACTAAGTTGGTAATCTAATCCTTTGTATTTGCAAATTAACTCAATGCTTTTAACAAAAGTCGAAAACTCCGGGCCAATAATAGTGAGTGTATTCATGGTATTTCCTTTAATGGACTTGATGGTTGACCTCATAATAAAAAGCATGGCAATATGTTCAAGAACATATTCTTAAACTTTTGAGAAAAACATGCCTTGGGATATAAATCATAAACAGAAATCTCGTCAGCGTATTTTAGAAGCTGCCGCCAAATTATTTGTCGAGCAGGGGTTTGATGGTGTTGGCATTGATGAAGTGATGGAAAAAGCCAATATGACCCGAGGTGCTTTTTATAGCCATTTTAAATCTAAATCGCAGTTGTATCATGAAGCGATTCCTGTTGCAGGTTTAGTGGCAAAACAACAGTTAGAAGTTGGTTGCCAAAATTCATTTAAGGCGCTCAAACATAATTATTTATACCAAAGTAATGATGCGCAAAAAACGCAACTGTGCCCCATTGCTTTACTCATTTCTGATATTCGTCATAGAGACCCCGAGATTCGCAAAACATATGAAAAGGTATTTTCTGGTTTTGTCGATTATATAGACAGCCATATGGATGACCGAAAAGGAGCGCTTGTTCAAGCGGCGACTATGATTGGTGCAGTGGCTTTAGCGCAAACATTAACAGATGAAAACTTAAAAGAAGAGCTGTTATCGGCATGTGAATCAGCGGCTCACAATGATATGTAACATGCTCCTTATTGTTTTTCTGAGCTCGCTTCAAGATCGAGCGAAGGCGAATAGTGAGGGTGAATAGTAACAGCTGACAGGGGTTAATTTTATTGTCTTCCTGAACTTGATTCAGGATCTAGTGAGAATGAATAGCAACAGCTGACAGGGATTAATTTTATTGTCTTCCTGAACTTGATTCAGGATCTAGTGAGAATGAATAGCAACAGCTGACAGGAATTAATTTTATTGTTTTCCTGAACTTGATTCAGGATCTAGTGAGGGTGAATAATAACAGCTGACAGGAATTAATTTTATTGTCTTCCTGAACTTGATTCGGGATCTAGTGAGGGTGAATAGTAACAGCTGACAGGAATTAATTTTATTGTCTTCCTGAACTTGATTCAGGATCTACAATATCGAATATGTTTCAACATGGGCCCTGAAACCAGTTCAGGGCGACGAAGGTGGGTGGTTCAGTATATTTACTATCGCACGGCAGCACAGGCAGCTTAGGTGATAAGGGGGCGAAACGCTTTCGTTTCATAGAAGATGCAGCACTTCGATGTGAGGTCATACACCCCGTCTTCCTGACGTAGGTCAGGATCCACAATATCGTATATGTTTCAATATGGACCCTGAAACCAGTTCAGGGCGACGAAGGTGGGTTATGTTTGTGCACTGTAGCAAAGGTAGTTTGATGTGTTTGGGTAAGTTGCAGTTCGTTAGAGGGATAAATACCCTTTAAAAACCCTTTATTTTTCGCTCTTTAAAAAGTAACTATAAAACAGTAAGTTACAATTAGTCGTTTTTTATATGGTTAAAATGGTATTTTGGCCGTAACGACTTGTTGTAACTTATTTTTATGATGATATTCTATTGTTCACTGCCGCACAGGCAGCTTAGAAATTTATACAAAGGTATCCATTGGTATAATTCCGGTTCACTGCCGCACAGGCAGCTTAGAAAGATGGCCGCCGATGGGCTTGGGGATATTGTGGGTTCACTGCCGCACAGGCAGCTTAGAAAAGTACGAGTGCTATATATGTACGGGGGATCTAGTTCACTGCCGCACAGGCAGCTTAGAAATACATCAGCCATGCAACTAATTCACCATATCGGTTCACTGCCGCACAGGCAGCTTAGAAAAATAAGGGTGTGTTTTAGCACGAGCCAATAAGGTTCACTGCCGCACAGGCAGCTTAGAAACCTTAGAGGCCTTTAACTATGTGCGCCAGCAAGTTCACTGCCGCACAGGCAGCTTAGAAAAACGGGCGTGGCACATTAACCATGCCTGGTTCGTTCACTGCCGCACAGGCAGCTTAGAAATTACGACGGTTTTTCATCGTCTGAAGACTTACGTTCACTGCCGCACAGGCAGCTTAGAAAGTAAACCGCAGACGGCTGGATTTCACTTTGTCGTTCACTGCCGCACAGGCAGCTTAGAAAATTTTGTCAATATACATCTCCACAATTAACTAGTTCACTGCCGCACAGGCAGCTTAGAAAATTGTCGAGTGATCTTAAAGCGCTTTACCAGCGTTCACTGCCGCACAGGCAGCTTAGAAAATTGGTGCTGGGTGAAGACTTTGAAGTTAACTGTTCACTGCCGTACAGGCAGCTTAGAAAAGTGGGGCCGACATATGACCGCATACACTTTAGTTCACTGCCGCACAGGCAGCTTAGAAAGATCGGCGCTTGCAACAAAGCAAGCGCTACAGGTTCACTGCCGCACAGGCAGCTTAGAAATAACGAGAAACCAATAGCGGGTGAACATTGCCGTTCACTGCCGCACAGGCAGCTTAGAAAAGCATTGAGGATTGGTAAAGCAAAAGGTGTGTGTTCACTGCCGCACAGGCAGCTTAGAAATGAATTTAACGACCCGTCAGGTGCATTAGTAAGTTCACTGCCGCACAGGCAGCTTAGAAATGACAGGTCCGTCAACGTGATTATAATTTGGTGTTCACTGCCGCACAGGCAGCTTAGGTGATGAGGGGGCGAAACGCTTTCGCAGCACGAAGAAGTGAGGTCATGGATGACCGATGTGACCCAGCTCCATGGATGGATTGTTTACCTTAAGTGGCAACTTTATGGACCCTGAAACCAGTTCAGGGCGACGAAGGTGGGTATTTACTATCGCACTGCCGCATAGGTGATAAGGGGCCGAAACGCTTTCGTTTCATAGAAGGTGCAGCACTTTGATGTAAGATCATACACACCCCGTCTTCCTGACGCAGGTCAGGATCCACAATATCGAATATGTTTCAACATGGACCCTGAAACCAGTTCAGGGCGACGAAGGTGGGTATTTACTATCGCACTGCCGCATAGGCAATAAGGGGACGAAACGCTTTCGTTTCATAGGTGACGCAGCACTTCGATGTGAGGTGATACACATCCTGTCTTCCTGACGCAGGTCAGGATCTACAATATCGAATATGTTTCAACATGGGCCCTGAAACCAGTTCAGGGCGACGAAGTTGGGGGATTCGGTATATTTACTATCGCACTGCCGCACAGACAGCTTAGGTGATAAGGGGGCGAAACGCTTTCGTTTCATAGGTGGCACAGCACTTTGATGTAAGATCATACACACCCCGTCTTCCTGACGCAGGTCAGGATCTACAATATCGAATATGTTTCAACATGGGCCCTGAAACCAGTTCAGGGCGACGAAGGTGGGGGAAGGGCGACAGGGTTGTGGAATGTTGCACCGGCAACTTTGTCTAAGCTCGTTGCTGATAAAAAATGACGGCAGCTCGATAAACCGCAATTGCACAATTACAAGATGACCAAGGCACTTTGTGGCAAAGCAAGCTAGATACACGACAGCAAAAACATAAAGCCAATTTAAAGGCAAAGTTTGAAAAACTTAAGAACGCGGTTTACTTCGTGGAAGACACAAAACCTCAAGAAGTGAAGTTAGCTGAGGCTGAGCTGAAAATCGTATTGCAAACACTAAAGTTGTTTAGCGACAGAGTGCAATTCAATTTAGCGTTGTTACACAATGCAGATGTCGATTTGCAAGACGATAAAGCGCTATTAAAAATATATGCTCATCTACATGATGCGATCCCTGAATCACTGTAGTGCAGTTGCTTTTAACTTGCTTTAAATTTGAGTACTTCCTTGAGTTAGCGAGGAAGTACTCGGACTGTATGTTACTGAAAAAATCTTATTATGTGTCGCTGATTTTCAACTTATGCTTTAACGGTCGCAGGTTTAAGAAAATAATGTATTTTGTCGTAAATCAATGTCCCTCTACTTTTATTCTGATACATTAACTTAACAATAATTTCACCAAAGTGATTTATGCAGGCTAAGGAAGAGCAGTATTTTAGGTATATTGAGGCGGTTTTGTTTTGGCACGGGGAAATTCAAACCGGTGTATTTCAAGATAAATTTAAACTTTCAAGACCGAGTGCTAGAAGGTATTTAAATGACTTCATTGAACGCCACGATATTGCTGCGCGTTATGATGAATCAGAAAAAGCCTATGTATTGGCAACCCCCTTTACACCGAATTATATTTCTCAAGACTTTTCTGAATATGTGCATTTGATTGGTGAGCAGTATGTGCACCAACTCAGTGCCTCACCGATCAGCGCTCTGGCTTTACCTCATCGCAAACTTAACCCCACCATTATACGGCCCATTTTAAATGCTTGCCGTCGGCAAAGTGTGCTCGATATCCGCTATCAATCTATAAAAGAGGGCGGAGAAACTGAGCGGATTATACGCCCACACACACTGGTAAATTCGGGCCTGCGTTATCACTTAAGAGCCTATTGTGAAGACGCAAAAGGGTTTAGAGATTTTTCACTGTCTCGCATCTTAGCTGCGTGCCCTGAATTTAAATGCAAGGCACAAAAATACAAACAGGACGATGATGCTTGGCAACGCGAAGTTATATTGACCATTATGCCAGACCCTCGGCTCAGTGATTACGCACAACAGGTGGTAGCGCACGACTTTGATATGCAAAATCATAAAAAACGCCTTACGAGCAACGCGGCACTTATTAATTATTTGATCAGTATTTTACGTTTAGATGTTCAACACCCAAACCCTGAAGCACAGCAAATTGTGATGGAGCCCACCTGTTATAGCGAGTTAAGAGCACTAGGATTGTTATGGAATTAACGAACCTATAAAAAAATTAACTGGTCAAAAGAGCAGCATTGTGGGTGCAGCGTTGTGCCTGTAAATTAGTGAAAAGCCCAAAGGAGAGGGAAAGTAATGGACGATTTTAGCCCGTCAGATTTAAAAACTATTTTGCATTCGAAGCGCGCCAACATGTATTACCTCGAATATTGCCGAGTAATGCAAAAAGACGGCCGAGTGCTGTATTTAACGGAATCACTTTCAAGTAAAGGGAATGAAAATCAGTATTTTAATATTCCCATTGCTAACACCACAGTAGTGCTGCTAGGTAATGGCACATCCATCACCCAAGCGGCAATGCGCATGCTTGCTCAAGCAGGGGTATTAGTCGGGTTTAGTGGCGGTGGTGGTACACCCTTACATATGGCCTGTGAAGTTGAGTGGTTTACGCCACAAAGTGAATATCGGCCCACAGAATACTTACATGGTTGGATGCAGTTTTGGTTTGATGATGATAAGCGCTTAGCGACTGCAAAGCAGTTTCAACAAGCGCGCATTACGTATTTACAAACCGTATGGCAAAAAGATCGAGATTTAAAAGGCGAGGGGTTCGATTTTAACAGCGCACAAATACAAACCGCCCTCGACACGTTTCATACCAGAACCGATGCCGCTAAAAAGCAATCTGATTTATTGCTTACAGAAGCCCAGTTAACCAAAGTGCTTTATAAATACGCGGCGAATAATACCCATGCACAGGGGTTTACCCGTCAACATCAACCTGGCAATAACAGCACCAGTAAAGCCAATGACTTTCTAAATCATGGTAATTACTTGGCTTATGGCCTAGCGGCAAGTTGCTTGTGGGTGCTCGGTATACCGCATGGCTTTGCGGTTATGCATGGAAAAACCCGCAGGGGAGCTTTGGTATTCGATGTAGCTGACTTAATTAAAGATGCTGTCGTTTTACCTTGGGCTTTTGTATGTGCTAAAGAAAACGCCACAGAGCAAGAATTTCGCCAGCAAGTATTGCAAGCATTTACCGATCATAAATCGTTAGATTTTATGTTTGATACCGTTAAGCAAGTTGCACTACAAACATACACCACAGAACACATTGAGGCCAACCAATTATGATGGTGACGTTTGTATCACAGTGTGAAAAAAACGCGTTAAAAAAGACCCGACGCGTGCTCGACGCATTCGCTAACCGAATTGGTGACAACACATGGCAAACCTTGATCACAGAAGACGGTCTCTTAACGGTTAAAAAAATGCTGCGCAAAACAGCCAGCCGCAGCACTGCGGTGAGCTGTCATTGGCTAAGGTCTCGTTCGAGAAGCCAGTTGCTGTGGGTGGT
Source organism: Pseudoalteromonas sp. MMG005 (assembly GCF_018101015.1). Classification (NCBI taxonomy): domain Bacteria; kingdom Pseudomonadati; phylum Pseudomonadota; class Gammaproteobacteria; order Alteromonadales; family Pseudoalteromonadaceae; genus Pseudoalteromonas; species Pseudoalteromonas sp. MMG005. Next base: position 14,793 of record NZ_JAGJEK010000007.1, read on the forward strand.
GGGGAACAGGTCTAAATTTAATTTAGAAGGTGTGGTGCCGGTTAATTATACTCATGCTGATACCTCTGATTATTATGATTCTCATTATTGGAAAACATTTACTGAGATTAAACACGCAGCAGCAATAGCAGGTTTATTTCATGATTTTGGTAAAGCCAATGTGCTGTTTCAAAACAAACTAAAAGGAAAGTCGAAGCTTTCTCATGAGCCATTTCGCCACGAGTGGGTTTCACTAAGAATGTTTCAAGCGTTTGTCGGCGAGAAAAAAGATATTCAGTGGATAAATGCCTTAGTTCAACCAAATAAAAGGGATTTTGAAAGTTTTATTAGAGACGGCATTGATAAAGACAAAGAGCATAGTAACCCTTTAATGGAGTTATCTGGTTTTGCTCGATTAGTTGGCTGGTTGATCCTTTCTCACCATAAGTTACCTATCTCTATAAAAAACGCTCCATTTTCGGAAACCGATTACTGGCAAGAAAAGAACTTTTCCGCTTTATGGAACTCGCCTAAGTCAGCCAATGATGATGAGCAAGAAAGGTGGCAAGATAATTGGGCTTTAACAGAACATGGTAGCCCTGTTAATAGTTTCCATTGGTGTTCTAAAGCCTGTTTCGTAGCATCAGCAGCTAAAGCGCAATTAAATTTCAATCAAGATAAAAATTGGCTAAATGATGATGCTTTTACTACCCACCTAGCTCGGCTTTGTTTAATGCTGGCTGATCATACTTATTCTGCCAAACCTGTTGATGATATACGTCTGGATTGGCGTAGTGAAAATTATCCTGTTATTGCCAATACGGAAAAAAACAAGCAGGGAGAAAAAGTAACTAAGCAACAACTTGATGAGCATTTGATTGGCGTTGCCCATTATGCTGCAAAAATCGCAGATGGCTTATTAAAACTAAACAGTGATTTACCACAATTAGAGCAGAGTAACGCATTAACGTCGAAAGTTGATGAAGAGTATAAAGAGAACTTTGGTTGGCAAGATGATGCCAGAAAACTGGCTAAATCTTTAGGAAAAGAGACTAAAAAACATGGTTTTTTCGGCATTAATATGGCATCAACAGGCAAAGGTAAAACGTTAGCCAATGCCAAAATAATGTTTGCCGTAGGTCAAGGAAGTGGCCGAACGCGCTTTAATGTTGCTTTAGGTTTAAGATCGTTAACATTACAAACGGGTAAAGAGTATCGAAAAGAGCTAGAACTAACGGATGAAGAATTAGCAATCTTGGTTGGTGGTTCGGCGGTAAGTCAACTGTTCGAAATGAACGAAAAGGACGAAAGTAAGGTCACCATCAAGGAGCAACCAGATCTTGAAGGTAAAGGTAGTGAGTCAGAACAAGATTTATTAGATAAAGACTTACATATCGATTATAAATATGCGGGCCAACATCATAGCTTATCACGGTGGACAAAGCATAATGATAAGATAGAAAAGCTACTTAATGCGCCGCTGCTTGTCTGCACTATAGATCATCTAATGCCGGCATGTGAGGGTATTAGAGGTGGCCAACAAATCCCAGCCAGCTTAAGGTTATTAACCTCTGATTTAATACTTGATGAACCTGATGATTTTGGCCTAAAAGACTTACCTGCATTAACTCGGCTTGTATATTGGAGTGGTATGTTAGGTAGTCGTGTACTGCTTTCTACAGCGACTATGCCACAAGCATTAGCTAATGCATTGTTTCGAGCCTATAAAAAAGGTTGGCAGCAATTTGCTAACGCTAATATTGATAACTTTAATGGTGAAATAAGTTGTGCTTGGTTTGATGAGTTTAAAGTTAAAAGTGAGCTAATAGCTGATGATAGTAACTTTAGGCAAGCGCATAGCAAGTTTGTATCAAAGCGCATTCAATTATTAGCTAAGGAAATACAGCCTAATCGTCTTGGCTATATTTTGGATGTCATCAAGCAAGAGAACCAAGACTGTATTTATCAACGCTACGCAAAAACAATTCATCAAGGTGTTTTAAAGTTACATGATGAACATGCTAATGATTATCATGGAATAAGCTTTTCTATTGGTTTAGTGCGCATGGCTAATATTAACCCTCAGATAGCGGTTGCCAAAGCATTATTAGAACTTACTAGCCCTAGCAATATCTGTATCCATTATTGTGTTTATCATTCTGCTTATCCTCTTGCTATTCGTTCTCACTTAGAGCTACAGCTTGATGTTTGCCTTAAACGCAATGCTAAAGACAGGTCATGGCCACCAAAGGAGCTAACTGATAAGTTAAAGCAATACCCAAACAAACATCATATTTTTGTGGTGCTTGCATCTCCGGTAGCAGAAGTAGGGCGAGATCATGACTATGACTGGGCAATAGTTGAACCAAGCTCGATGCGCTCGATTGTACAATTAGCTGGTCGCATTTTGAGGCATCGAAGCCTGCTACCATCTAAGCCTAATATTTTTCTCTTAAGTCATAATATCAAAGCATTAAAACAAGAGAAAATTTGCTTTGAAAAGCCAGGTTATGAATCTGAAAAAATTAGTCTTATTAGTCATGACCTTAATAGCGTACTGAGTGGAGACCAGTATGAAAAAGTCGATGCAACTCACAGTATTTCACTAAAAACGCCTTATAAAAGAGACAGAAGTGGCAAATTTTTCAATTTAGTTGAATTGGAATATGCAGCGCTGCAATACCAGTTGTTTGAATTGAAGGATAAGCAAGATAAAAACCAAAAAGCCGCATCGGCTTGGTGGGACTATTCACCTCATTGGTGTGGCGAGATACAAAAACAACAACGATTTAGGCAATCACAAAAAGATGAGGCTTATTACTTATTTGTTGATGAAGCTGGTGAACACCGCTGGCAATGGAAAAATGAAGACGCTTACCCAAATGAGTTTACGCCAGAGCTAAACGCTATAGACATAGATAAGATTGAAAATCTGACAATCACCAATGGCAATCAATTTTGGTTTGATTTAAAGCCATATCCAATTTATCAACAGTTAGCTGACTATTTTCAAATAGATTTAGAGCAAGCCACTAAGCGTTTTGCTGAGCTTAGAGTGGTTCTGTATCAATTTAATCCAGCGAAGACCTACCAATATCATTATCACGAAAATTTAGGCTTACACCAATTACCGAATAAAAAAACAAGAGACCGTTAATATGAATGAAAACGAACAAAGCAGGCCATGGTCTGCATTGATAAAAGAGTATATAGATAGCACGGGAGAACAAAATAAGCTGGCGGAGTACCGGCAATTACTGCTTGCTGATTTTTATAAATCACAATTACTCACCGCCAAAGCGCCAGTGGAGCAAGATTTAAAAGCGTTTAACAAGGCTTATAAGGCGGTTGAGAAAATCAAAATTACAGCCAAAGAGTGTGATAAATTATCGTTAAGTTATACCGATTTTATTAGTAAGACTTGGATAAAAGGAAGTGCAGAGCAATTAGCGAAATTACAAGAAAAATCTTGCTTTTATAATATTTGGATTTGTAAAGTATTAATGCAAGGTGATGGTGTATTTCCTGCCACTCATATTGCCAAATTAACTCATTCAAGCAGTTGCGCATCATCAATATTTGATCGTATTTCTGTACGAGATGATAGCTATCTTACCACCTCGTCATTGCAGTCGCCTGTTATTGATGGCGCTTACCCTAATGGTGCACTTTCAAAAAATGTGAAGTTTTTAATGCTCGACAATAGTGGCTTACTAAGTGAAGAAATTTACCAAGGTAATAGTGAGCCATTATCGTCTTTTGCCGATGATGAGCAAGAGTTAGCGTCGTGGATGGCTGGTTTTAATGCCATTTTCAATGTTCCCCTTAAAAGTGATAGTTTAGCCAAACAAGTTTATTTTCCTGTTGATGACGGTTATCACTTACTGACTCTGCTCACATCGTCAGCCACTTGCCAAGCTATTTATGACAGGTGTTTTTCGAAAGATGTAAAAAAGCAGCAGGAAAAAGACGGCAAAGCAGTCAAGGCGCAAACTTATAGTGACCATACTTATGTACGAACATCGAATACGGCGAAAATTGCTACGGTAGCTAGTCAGCCTCAAAATGTATCGGTACTAAATGGCAAACGAGCAGGAAAAGTTCATTTATTTTCTTCACAGCCCCCTGTGTGGCAGTCACAGTTAAAAGCACCATTAACTAAAACCTCGTATTTTGATGATTTATACCCCTCTAGAGCAAGTCAGGTAAATATTGAATTTATCAGAGACTTTATAATTAGATTTAATGACTTATCACTGAGTATTAAAGATCCAAAACGTAAACAATGGTTAGAAAAGTGGGTGCAAAGTGTTTTTGACGAAATACTTGATCGCGTTTCTTATCTTCATGCTTTACCTGCTGGTTGGTCGGCAAAAAGTGAGTTAACCGATGAATACCAGTGTTTTTTAGATCCTTATAGACAAGATCAAGCCTTTCAAGCAAAGCGAAAAACCATCGATTGGCAAACTGTAGTGCGCAGAGATTTCGCTAGGTGGTTAAACCGCTGGTTAGTAGGCAAAGACAAAACCTTTACTGCCACAACTGCTCATAGAAAACTTTGGCAATCTTTTGTTGAACAAAAATTAAGAAAGTTTGAATCACAGGTTCAAGTTACTCAAGCGCAGATAGCTCAAAACATGGCGGAGGAGGCATTACGATGACGCAATATATATTACTCAATCATATTCAAGTGCAAAACGCCAATGCCGTTGCTGGTTTTACATGGGGGTTTCCTGCGATCACTCACTTTTTGGGCTTTACCCATAACTTATCGAGAAAGCTTGCTAACAACACTGGTTTTGATGATATCTCATTAGGTGGCTGCGCGATAATCGCTCATCAACACCAAGTGCATACTTATCAAGCTTCAAGAGACATCGAGTTTTTGCAAAGTAAAAACCCACCTTATATGCATGGCACCGCTGCGGCAAAACTAGGTGATGCGCCGCCTATTATTGAAGAAGGTAAAATGAACCTGACCGTTTCTTTACTGATAGCCTATGATGGCAATGTCGGAAACAGAGAAACTAGCTTTACCAATTGGCTAAAAGCGATTTGTTGCCGGCAGCGCCTTGCTGGTGGTTCGATCGTAAGTATAAAAGATATTTCATTAAAGACTGTTGAAAGTGAGCAAGATGTTATAAGGCTTAATCACCTATTACTACCGGGTTTTATATTATTCGATAAAAGTGAGTATTTAGCTGAGTACCATAGCGAGTTATTAACTCAAAATACTGACTCAGAACTGCTTGATGCTTGGTTAGATTTTTCTCGATTAAAGCAGCGCGCACGGCCTAAATCGAACTTGATTGGTAAACACCTGTTGGATTTATTGCATCAAGACTCAAGTAACGAAATTGTCAATCAGCTGTTTGAAGTTTGGCAAGAGCATCTTAAACAAGACGTTTTTAGCTCAGAGCATATTCCACAGCAATTAATCGAATACTTTGCAGGTTTACCTGTGGGTAAACATAACAAAAAGTTGTTACAGCAATGGCAACACTATTGTGAGCCAAGTAATAAAACCCCCGCAGATTGGAACTACGTAAAACGTAAACATACTGGGTACTTAGTACCAATTATGACTGGCTACAAGGCTATTTCAGCCAAGCAAGAAAATAATCAAGTCGCTAACACGCGCGACAGTGAAACTGATGTTTGTTTTGTCGAAGCTACACATGGCATAGGGCTGTGGTGCGGTATACATAAAGTCAATTCGCCAGAAGTGTTAGAAAAGAGCTTATGGCAATACAGCTATGACGAGGGTAACCCTCACTGGTACTTGTGCAAACAAGGGTTAGAGACAGACACGCCTATCGAATTCGAAGATTTTTAAATTATCACTATTATTTTTAGGAACCATTATGTCAATAGAAACCAAAATAGAACTACCAAGCCTACTTTCATTTGAACGTAAATTAGAAGTATCGGATGCATTAATGTTTTCAGGCACTTGGCAAGGAAACTTTAATGAGGTCTCAGCTGAGTGGCCGAAAATTGCAATATCACAAAGGCAAAACCGTTCAACCCAAAGTGCGCATGGCATTAGTGATGATGATAAAACTAAGCCAAATCCTGCTTCATCAGATAGTGATGATGCTAATTTACCTTTAAATGCGGATACATTAAAAGTCAGCTTTTCACTTCGAGTGGTGGGTGATTTAGGTAAGCCGTTTGCTTGTAATGCGCCTGAATTTGAATCATCCATTTTTAATAAAGTTGATGAGTTTAAATCCAGCGATGGTTTGAATGCACTGGCTTTTCGTTATGCCTACAATATTGCCAATGGTCGCTTTTTATGGCGAAACCGTGTAGGAGCCGAAGCAATATCAATTCATGTGGAAATCGCAGAGTTTGATCAAGCACTTATATTTGATGCTTATGATTTTTCATTAAAAAACTTTGAAAAAGAAGCTAATAATCAAGCATTAGCGACATTAACCGAAGCGATAGCAAAAGGGTTAGCAGGCGATGATGAAAGCTTTGCTCTGATTAAAGTAAATGCCTACGTCAAATTAGGTAATGGTCAGCATGTTTTTCCATCACAAGAAATGAATATGAACGAAAAACGTAAAGTATTGTTTAAGCTAGATGATTGCGCAGCCATTCATAATGTAAAAGTTGGTAATGCACTACGTACTATTGATAACTGGTATGGCAAAAGCAATCAGCCAATAGCTATTGAGCCTTTTGGCTCAGTTACCCAACGCGGTGAAGCATACAGGAAAAGTAAAATTGATTTGTACACATTAATGGTTAAATGGGTACGTGATGAAAACTTAACCTTAGATGAGCAAGCTTACGTTACAGCTAATTTAATTCGTGGTGGTGTATTTAGCCGCTCAAGTAAATAGGTGGGCTATGAAATATTACCTCGATATTACTTTATTGCCAGATGCTGAAACTAACCTTGGTTTTTTGTGGCACAAGGTTTATCAACAAATACATATCATGTTGGTTGAACATAAAATCAGTGATAAAGATTCTGAGATTGCTTTGTCATTTCCAAAATACCGCCATTTAGGCTCATCAGATAAAGGTAGTAAAGTATTTCCATTAGGAAATAAGCTGAGAATGTTCGCACAAACATATGAGAAATTAGATGGCCTAAAGATAGCACAGTGGTTAAATCGTTTAGATGATTATGTCCATATCAAGGCTATAAAAGAAGTACCTAATGATGTAATAGAGTATGCCTACTTTAAGCGTAAGAACTTTAAGTCACCGGCAAAACTAATGAAAGAAATAGATTCGCGAGCAGCAAAAATTGCCGCCAAGAATGGTTTTGATTTGGTAAAAGTTAAAGAACGTTTAATGGTATCTATAGCAAAGCTTGAAGAGCGTTCAACTTTACCTTATATCAACTTACGTAGTCTTTCATCTGATAAATTACTCAGTGCAGAAGATCGAAAAAAGTTTTTGTTGTTTATTGAATGCGAAATTGTCACACAACCACTTAATCAAATAGGTTTATTTACATGTCATGGCTTAAGCCGCCGTTCTGAAGAGGAGCAATCGGCAGTGCCTTGGTTTGAAGGGTAATAATACCCTTTAAAAACCCTTTATTTTTCGCCCTTTAAAAAGTAATTATAAAACAGTAAGTTACAGTTGAGCGTTTTTTATATGGTTAAAATGGTATTTTGGCCGTAACGACTTGTTGTAACTTATTTTTATGATGATATTCTATTGTTCACTGCCGCACAGGCAGCTTAGAAATATCTGTTAAGTAATGACAAAATCCTACATTTGTTCACTGCCGCACAGGCAGCTTAGAAATTTGCCATGACTCGCCACTTTTACGCGCGTGAGTTCACTGCCGCACAGGCAGCTTAGAAACCTAAGATACAGCCAATAACAAAAGCTAAAGGGTTCACTGCCGCACAGGCAGCTTAGAAATAATGTTGACGCTTCTGGGTTGATCGCACTCAGTTCACTGCCGCACAGGCAGCTTAGAAAACGTATAACGAAGATGACTTAACCATACTTGCGTTCACTGCCGCACAGGCAGCTTAGAAATCATTTGGATAGTTGCCTACCAGCACTTGAGTGTTCACTGCCGCACAGGCAGCTTAGAAAATATCATATTCGATAGCAGCATCGATAAGTATGTTCACTGCCGCACAGGCAGCTTAGAAATTGATTCAGCTCTGTATTCATCACAACAGAGCGTTCACTGCCGCACAGGCAGCTTAGAAAATGGCAAGGCAGCGGGCACACAGGCGTTTCGAGTTCACTGCCGCACAGGCAGCTTAGAAAAATGACTGAGGTGGATGCTACTTGTATTGGGCGTTCACTGCCGCACAGGCAGCTTAGAAACAAACAAATTAAGCGCCGACTCAGCTGCAAGAGTTCACTGCCGCACAGGCAGCTTAGAAACTTCTGAATTAGGAATGACTGTCGGTGAAATAGTTCACTGCCGCACAGGCAGCTTAGAAATTCCGAAAGTTGAAAGTTCTCGGGGCATTGCAGTTCACTGCCGCACAGGCAGCTTAGAAAGTCTCAGAAACGGATTAGAAGGTCGTATGGAAGTTCACTGCCGCACAGGCAGCTTAGAAATATTGAGAATAAACATTCATTGACCGTTGATATGTTCACTGCCGCACAGGCAGCTTAGAAAATCGCTACTCACATACTGCAACCCATCTTTAAGTTCACTGCCGCACAGGCAGCTTAGAAACAAACCAATGAGCTGCCGCTTAGCAAAGTATCGTTCACTGCCGCACAGGCAGCTTAGGTGATGAGTGACCGAAACGCTTTCGTTTTCATAGGTGGCGCAGCACTTCGATGTGAGGTCATGGCAGATTTTTTGTTCCAGACAAAACCTAAGTACCTGCATCCATGCAGGCAACGACCGATGTGACCCAGCTCCATGGATGGATTGTTTACACTTAAGTGTCAATTTCATGGACCCTGAAACAAGTTCAGGGCGACGAAGGTGGGTGAGTTTATCCGTTCACTGTCGCAGCGCTTCGATGTGAGGTCATGGAAGACCGATGTAGCCCAGCTCCATGGACGGATTATTCACGCTTAAGTGTCAATTTCATGGACCCTGAAACAAGTTCAGGGCGACGAAGGTGGGTGAGTTTATCCGTTCACAGCCGCACAGGTAGCTGAGGTGATGAGTAACCGAAGCACTTTCGTTTCATAGGTGGCGCAACACTTCGATGTGAGGTCATACACCCCCCGTCTTCCTGACGCAGGTCAGGATCCACAATATCGAATATGTTTTTCAGCATGGACCCTGAAACCAGTTCAGGGCGACGAAGGTGGGGGAGGGGCGATGAAGTTGGGTGGTTCGGTATATTTACTATCGCACAGCCGCACAGGTAGCTGAGGTGATGAGTAACCGAAGCACTTTCTTTTCATAGGTGGCGCAACACTTCGATGTGAGGTCATACACACCCCCGTCTTCCTGACGCAGGTCAGGATCCACAATATCGAATATGTTTCAACATGGGCCCTGAAGCAAGTTCAGGGCGACGAAGGTGGGGCAAGGGCGACGAAGATGGGGGATCGGTCACAGGCAGTTTAGAAATTGCGCGTATGTCTCAATCACCCCGTTCTTGTGTTCACTGCCACGCAGGCAGCTTAGGTGATGAGTGACCGAAACGTAGTTTCGCAGCACGAAGAAGTGAGGTCATGGATGACCGATGTGACCCAGCTCCATGGATGGATTGTTTACACTTAAGTGGCAACTTTATGGACCCTGAAACCAGTTCAGGGCGACGAAGGTGGGGGAAAGGCGATGAAGCGGTTGAGTCGACGTATTTATTACGCATTTAAAGAGGTCGACTCACTGCTATGCACATCACCTCGGTTAAGCGCCTGGAGAGAAAGTCAGTGAAGATAACTTCATATAGTGAAGTAGGCATGTGTTTTGCTTACAAGTTATACAACTTGTTAACAATGGATGTGTAAAATGAAAATAGCTAACCAAGCTTATGAATATACTCAAAATCAAGTTTCAAAAGTTAATAATAATCAAGCTGAAAAAGTCGGCAAAAACTCGCCGCCTACCGACAATCTGAGCAGCACCACTGAACAGCAAAAATTTGATTTTTCTAATATGACTTTGCAAGATTTATCCACGGCCTCTAAAGCTCTATATGACGAGGGAACACTTTCTCTAGGTCAGCATGCTGCACTTTCATTAAACTATGGTGCGACTAAAAATGGTTTGAATCAAGCCAGTGGCGAGGTGTCGTTATCAGCTTTACAGGCGGCTGAAAATAATAAAATTGATGTGATAGCGATGCAAAAAGAGCGATTAAAAGAGGCTGTACAAAATGGTGCTACACCCTCTCAAGTTCAGTTTTCTAAATCATTGATAAATACATTAGAAAGTTATCAATATGGTGGCGGTGGCCGTTTTCATACAAGTGCTTGATCAGCGTATGTATAAACGGTCATCTTCTAAGTTATTCGGAAAATTGATTGAGCGAGCACTTGCGGTCGCGCTGCCTGAAGTAAAGTTAGTATGGGGGTATTTCCAAATAACCAAATAACCCACAACTAAATTTCCTGATGTTACAGGTTGTGTATCAATGATTGATAAATTAGAACCGTTAATTTTTGCAAGGCGAGATGCTGGATTTGCGTATCCTACTTCCCTAGTGACGATGTATAACTCATTGCCGCCGTGATTTTGACTGGTTGAAAAAGCCGATTCTGTAACAAACTCCCACTGAGGGTATTGTGTTGAAATTGCACCTCTAATTTCGAATGAACTTAACGGGGCAGCCGGTGCCATAGTATGTACTTGGCCTGACTCTTTAATATATGTTTGATAACTATTATGAGTATCAATGATCTCTTGTTTTAGCTGCGCTTGATACTGTTGAAATTCCCAACTTTGCATTGCATTATTTAATAACTCCGTGCTATTTGCGGTAGCACATGTGCTGGCAACAACCGCTGCCATGAGTAATTTTTTTAGCGTATTCATTTCAATATCCTTCTTGGTTGGTTTGCGTTTGCGTATCTCGATTGTAAATTATAGGTTAATTTATGTGTGTCGAGTTGTTTGTTTTTTGTTCTCTTAATAGATGTGTGTATTAGCGTTATTGTTAGAAGAAAACACATTTATTGTCAGACAATGTACAACGTTAACGGTTGTTTTCGCTGGTAGAGTAGGTGGGTACTCACATACCCCAAATGAATTGAACCTGATATCATTCGATGAAAGCGTATTTCTTTTAAAAGTAACCGTACCTATAAGGTGATATTTGAGTACCGATTTAGGCGAGGTTTTAGTTATAACTTAAGGTAATAGCGCCTTGAATCTTGAAATAAATTCATGAAGATGAATAGATATGAGCTGTGATTAGTTACTCTAAAACCCTTTATTTTTCGCTCTTTAAAAAGTAACTATAAAACAGTAAGTTACAATTGGTCGTATTTTATATGGTTAAAATGGTATTTTAGCGGTAACGACTTGTTGTAACTTATTTTTATGATGATAGTCTATTGTTCACTGCCGCACAGGCAGCTTAGAAACAGATCGCAAGATGTAAAAAACCATGAATCAAGTTCACTGCCGCACAGGCAGCTTAGAAAGCTCGAGTATAGTTGAATTCATCTATGCAAGGGTTCACTGCCGCACAGGCAGCTTAGAAACACAAAGACAGCCCCCGTTTTTTCTGCTCTATGTTCACTGCCGCACAGGCAGCTTAGAAACGATGGATATAGGGCTACCAGAAAACGAGATAGTTCACTGCCGCACAGGCAGCTTAGAAAAGATACGTGTCCAGTTGATAAGCTGGACTATTGTTCACTGCCGCACAGGCAGCTTAGAAATGTAATGAGTCATTAAACGCCCTACCCACAATGTTCACTGCCGCACAGGCAGCTTAGAAATTAGCTCGAACCATAGCGATAAAACACAGGGCGTTCACTGCCGCACAGGCAGCTTAGAAAGTTCTCCCTGAAATTCCATAAATCATATTAAGGTTCACTGCCGCACAGGCAGCTTAGAAATTGGGTTGTCTGTTTGCAATATCAAATGACCCGTTCACTGCCGCACAGGCAGCTTAGAAATTACGGCAAAGGTGCTCCGGTATACGTAAACAGTTCACTGCCGCACAGGCAGCTTAGAAAATGCTCGCTCTAGCTGCATTTCTTTGCCTTTTGTTCACTGCCGCACAGGCAGCTTAGAAAAAATATGAAAGCCCGCATCGACTTTACCCCGCGTTCACTGCCGCACAGGCAGCTTAGAAACATAGATGTGCTGCCAGTAGCGAGTCGTTAATGTTCACTGCCGCACAGGCAGCTTAGAAATCGATAGATACGCAGCAAGATCGCTTTGATTAGTTCACTGCCGCACAGGCAGCTTAGAAAGCACCAAGGGATGTACTGGATGACATAGGCGCGTTCACTGCCGCACAGGCAGCTTAGAAATCTTGCAGTAATGCTTGAGCTTACGCTTGCAAGTTCACTGCCGCACAGGCAGCTTAGAAAAGTTGAATGTGATGTGCACATTACATGGCACAGTTCACTGCCGCACAGGCAGCTTAGAAATCTATGTTTTCACCAAGATAAGCATCATCATAGTTCACTGCCGCACAGGCAGCTTAGAAATTCGCGAGCTGCTAACCAAGTGTTTAGTTCAGGTTCACTGCCGCACAGGCAGCTTAGAAAAATTGTTACGCAGCAAAAACGAAAAGTCGTGAGTTCACTGCCGCACAGGCAGCTTAGAAAAGAGAGACTGCATACCTACCTCTGGCTCTAGCGTTCACTGCTGCACAGGCAGCTTAGAAACATATCACTTCGCGGGCCGAGTGTTTGAACTGGTTCACTGCCGCACAGGCAGCTTAGAAAGCGCAGTACAACAAAGATTAGATAACTTATTTGTTTACTGCCGCACAGGCAGCTTAGGTGATGAGTGACCGAAACGCAGTTTCGCAGCACTTCGATGTGAGGTCATGGATGACCGATGTGACCCAGCTCCATGGATGGATTGTTTACGCTTAAGTGGCAACTTTATGGACCCTGAAACCAGTTCAGGGCGACGAAGGTGGAGGAAGGACGACGAAGGTGGAGGAAGGGCGACGAAGGTGGGGGAGGGGCGATGAAGTTGGGTGGTTCGGTATATTTACTATCGCACAGCCGCACAGGTAGCTGAGGTGATGAGTAACCGAAACACTTTCGTTTCATAGGTGGCGCAGCACTTCGATGTGAGGTCATACACACCCCCGTCTTCCTGACGCAGGTCAGGATCCACAATATCGAATATGTTTTTCAACATGGACCCTGAAACCAGTTCAGGGCGACGAAGGTAGGGAAGGTAGGGCAAGGGCGATAAAAAGGTGAGGGTCAGTATATTCAATGTTGCACAGGCGGCACAGGCAGCTTAGGCGATGAGTGACCGAAACGTAGTTTCGCAGCACGAAGAAGTGAGGTCATACACACCCCCGTCTTCCTGACGCAGGTCAGGATCCACAATATCGAATATGTTTTTTAGCATGGACCCTGAAACCAGTTCAGGGCGACGAAGGTGGCGCAGCAATTCGATGTGAGATTATACACCTCGTCTTCCTGACGCAGGTCAGGATCCACAATACCGTATATGTTTCAACATGGACCCTGAAGCAAGTTCAGGGCGACGAAGGTGGCGCAACACTTCGATGTGAGGTCATACACATCCCGTCTTCCTGACGCAGGTCAGGATCCACAATATCGAATATGTTTTTCAACATGGACCCTGAAACCAGTTCAGAGCGACGAAGGTGGGGCAAGGGCGATGAAGTTGGGTGGTTCGGTATATTTACTATCGCACAGCCGCACAGCCGCACAGGTAGCTGAGGTGATGAGTAACCGAAGCACTTTCGTTTCATAGGTGGCGCAACACTTCGATGTGAGTTCATACACACCTCGTCTTCCTGACGCAGGTCAGGATCCACAATATCGAATATGTTTTTCAACATGGACCCTGAAGTAAGTTCAGGGCGACGAAGTTGGGTGCTGCACTTCGATGTGAGGTCGTACACACTCGGTCTTCCTGACGCAGGTCAGGATCCACAATATCGTATATGTTTCAACATGGACCCTGAAGCAAGTTCAGGGCGACGAAGGTGGCGCAGCACTTCGGTGTAGGTCATACACACTCCGTCTTCCTGACGCAGGTCAGGATCCACAATACCGAATATGTTTCAATATGGACCCTGAAGCAAGTTCAGGGCGACGAAGGTGGGGGAAAGGCGACGAAGGTGGTGCACACTTCGATGGGGGAAAGGCGACGAAGGTAGGGCAAGGGCAGAAGGTTTAGTTTAAGATGAAGGATAGGGGCACAGAGCGTTTTTTATGGCTTAGTGTTGAAGTAACAGTAGCAACTAAAAATATCGTTGTAAGTTGGGCTTATTATGCTGACTCAGGCGCTTTAGATATCGCTTTCTCAGGTTTATCCTTGTTATTTTGAATTTGGGCTGCGTGTTGCTGTGAATACATAAAAAACCATATGTGCCTTCTTCGCTGTGTCATTTTTTTCATAGTGCAAACCCTTTGCATGACTTATTTCACTTTCCCCGAAGGGGGTTCTATTTGGTACTTCACAGTGTACCATGCGCCTATTTAATAGCACATATGCAATAAGGTGTCACAGTTTTGCTTATGAAATATTTTCTGGTGTTATGCCTATTTATTGACTAGGTTTCAGGTTTGTTTAAAAGCGTGTTAGCGGGCAATGCGACTTCGACCAATGTACCTTGGTTTAGTTCACTGAAGCATTTTATGGTGCCGTTGAAATGTTGATGAATAATGTTGTACGCAATGCTTAAACCTAATCCAACTGCGCCATCTTGTATGGACGTGGTATAAAAAGGGTCGAAAATTTTGTCAATGAGCTCAGGGGCGATGCCTTGCCCATTATCTTGACAGCGAATAATGAGGCGTTGCTCAATAAGATGGTAACTCAAGCGAACTTCTTTAGAGGCTTGTTCGGTAAATGCATGCTGTAACGCGTTATGTATTAATATTAGTAACACTTGGTTAAGTGAATTTGAACTGGCGAAAATATGGAGGGAGTCTTGAGAGTCTAAGTACAAACTGATGTTTTTGGTTTGGGCTTGTGTTGCGGCTACTGCGATAACTTGTTTGCATAGTGTATGTAAGTCAATTTTACCGATTTGTGTATCACTGCTATTGGCTGCTACTTGTTTAAATTGTTGAATTAATTCGGCGGTTCTGTGCAGGTTTGGGGTCATTAAGTCATGGGCTTGTTGGTAGCGCTCAATAAATACTTCTAAAGTTTGGCGTTTAAGTTGGTTGCTGGTGAAGTCGAGCTCTAGTTTTTTGAAGTCTTCATCTAATGTTGAAAGCGCTGTCATGGCAATGCCTAATGGGGTATTTACTTGATGAGCAACTCCCGCGACCAGATGTCCAAGACTGGCCATTTTCTCTTGCATAACCAGCTTTTCTTGGGTGGTTTTTAACTGCTCTACACTGAATTTTAGTTGATCATGTACCTCAATTAAATTTTGATGTGACTTGGCATTAGCAAGTGCAATCGCGGCATATGATGCGAGTGTTTCGAGTATGGTAATATCATTTTTAGAGTAGCTGTTTTCTCTAAAACTTTGCATACCAATTACACCAATGACTTGTTTTTGAATGCTCATTGGGACATAAATCATAGAGACCGCTTGTGCGCCGGTTTTGCCATTGCTGAGCGTGTGAATAGTTGAGTCTGGGTTTGGGTGATACAACTCAAATTGCTGGTCATAATTATTGATTAAAATACTTTGGTTATTAATGGCGCAATGCACCGCAAGCTGGCCAAGGTTATTCAAAGAGCGCTTGTATGTTTCAAACCGTATACCTTGCTCTGTTGCAAACTCAAAGACCAAATGTTCTCTGTCTTGATCAATTAAGCCAATACCAAAGGTGTCAGCACACGCTATTCCGGCCATGTGCTCATAAATATCATGAAACACTTCATCTAACGTTAAATGACTGGTGAATTGCCGACCTATTTTGTTAATTGCAGCGAGCTCTTGGGTACGCTGATCAACTAATACTTCCAAATATTTTGCCCGAGCTTTAACAATATCAATGCGCCATTTAAACAACCCACTGATAATTAAGGTAACACTCATGGCAATCAGTAACTTAAACCACTGGGTTTGCCAAAATGCCGGCATAACATTGATAGGCAGCTTTAGGGGTTTAACTTGTCCAGCAACGTTATTGTATTGTGCACGTACTTCTAATTGGTAATGTCCAGGGGTTAAATTTGTGTAACTGATCCATCGACTATTTTCATCTAAAGGCAGCCAGTGCTCGTCTAAACCAATAAGCCGATATTCGTAGGTAATGTGTTTCGCGTACACTAGATCAATAGCAGCGATTTGGGCACTGAATGTGCGCCCATTAGGGTCTAACGTCGGCACTGTATTGGTGGGTACGGCATAAGTCTTTCCTCCTTGTCGCCATTTACGTATCACAATCTCGCTGTTATGGGTTGGGGCATTGTAGCCGTCAGGTTCAACGATGAGCACGCCTCGGGTTCCGCCAAACAACATGGCACTGCTGGTCTTTTGCGTATAAGAACCGAGCCAAGTTGTACCAATACTGGCCCCTTCGTCTGCGCCGTATTGATGTAACTGACTTTTATCAAACTCTAAAATTGTGGCGCCGCTCCATAAGCGACCATTACTGTCTATTAATGCATTGCCACCAGGCTTATAAGAGCCTAGCCCCATCGCGTTTTGTTTATCAAAAAATTGGGGCGTATCTGCATTAGCATTGGGAATTTCATCAAACCCGGTTGATGTGACCACGTATAACCCATCTGCTTTATTGGTGATCAGCCCCAGTACGTAATTGTTACTAATATCACTGTTATGGGCGCTATATTGTTCAAATAACGTGGCATTAGGTCTTAATCTAAACAATCCTAAATGGCACGCAACCCAGAGGTTTCCAAACTTATCTTCGTATAGGTTGGTAATACTATCGAGTAAAGGTTGGTTATCAGGTTTATTAATAAAATCGCAGCGGGAGAATGCATCATTTATGATACATGCCCCTCTGTTCGTGCCAACTGCAACTCGACCATCGCTCAACCCCAATAATCGAAAAATGGAGACAGACTGTAACCCTGCTATTTTTTGTGCAACGGCCTTTTGGTTGGGAATATCAAGTCGCATAATACCCTGTGCATGTGTGCCAGCCCACACTGTGCCTGAGTCGTCTTGCGTTAAAGCGATAACGCTGGTGAGTTGTTCGCCGCTCACAGTTTTAGAAATATGGGCAATTTTACCTTTATAAGGGTTAAATATGTCGACCCCCCCATTTTTACTGCCAAACACCCAATGGCCGTTATTGAGTATGGTTACGGCGCGGATATTTCCATTGCTTAATCCGGTGTTGGTCATTAATGAGTGGCGAATGTGTGCGAAATGTCCGGTGCTGTTTAGGTCTAAGCGTTGCAGCCCCCCGCCCCAACTGCCGATCCACAATGAATTATCAGGACCTTTAATTATTTTGCCTAAATCGTTAAAGGTGAGGCTAGATATGTTTGATGGGTCGTGCACGAACTGGCGTAAGAAAGTCTGTGATTGAACGTCAAACAACCAAATACCTTCACCGTAATTTGACGCCCAAATATACCCATCATCTGATAATACGGCATTTCTAAAATAAGACTTCTGCGCCGTGCTAGGCATGTTCTTTGGCGCTGATACATGGTTTTTACCATCCCAAATCCACAGTCCTCTGTGGGTGCTAATCCAGTAGCTACCGTGTTGGTCGGCAATAATGTCTCTTACATTTAAATGTGATACGGCAGCAATAGTTTGTACTGAATCATTTTTTATTTCTACCACACCATAGGTGCCTGCGATCCAAATAACATTGGGACTGGGCTCAAAAATACGATAGGTAATGCCGGTTATATTATGAGGTAAGGCATATAATTGACTCACTTTACCTGTTTTATCTAGTTTATTAACACCTTTGTCGTGCCCTACCCATATAGACTGCTGTGAGTCAACGAATACACTGCGTAAAGAGTTACTGGCCAATTTTGCAGGAACAGTTGTGGTGTTATAGCGGGTTACTTTGGCATTTTTAGGGTTTAGACTGGCCAGTCCGTTACTGCGAGTGGCAAGCCAAATAAGGCCTGACGCTTGCTCTGCGATGCTAAAAATATAGGAGCCCGGTAAGCTGTTGATATCGTCTTTTTTATGCTTATATCGATTGAAGTGATAGCCATCATATTCGACTAGGCCGCTTTGAGTCGTCAACCACAATACGCCATTATTGCTGACCAACCCTGAGGTAACAACCCCATTAATGATTTGCTCTTCATCATCAATGTTTTGAAAAGCGGGCTGGCTAAATGGGAAGTTAACGAGTGGGCTGGCATTGGCGTAGCCAAATGCCCCAATGAGCAGAGTAAACTTGACCATTGCTGATAAAATACTATTTCCATAGCGGTTTTTCATCCATGCAACAGAGCAAATACGCACTGGTTTTCTTTTCATAGTTGTTACCCTGTTCGGGATGATCAAAGTATACGCTATCAGTATTAAATGCCAATTATTGCAGCATTAAAAACGATATGAGACAAATGAGGGAGAATTATGAATACCCACTTCTATTTCGTTTTTTAATGATGATGGGTGGTATTGCGTGTGTACATTATACCCATTTTTCGAATTACCTTATTAAAAGTAGGTACAACCGAGCACATATCAATAACGAATAAAGTGTAAGCCCCCACCATGTTACAACAATATCTAATAGGGTATAAGTATGGCACTTACAGCGTGACCTGCGCAGGTTTATATACATTAAATCTATGGAAAATCAGTGTGGCGTACAACAAGTAACAATAATAAGCACAGTGCTGGTGACAAAAAACACCAACACTGTGCTTATATTTAGAAGGTTTGGTTGCATTCACATGTCATGATTATAAATTGAGCGTGTGGTCAATGTTTACATGAGCAATAAAAGCAGGGTCATGACTGACGAGTAATATGGCACCTTGATAGTGTCTGAGTGCGCTGGCGAGTTGGTGTTTTGCGTCAGCATCTAAGTGATTATCCGGCTCGTCGAGTAATAATATAGGTTGATTGGGTTGATGACTCACAATGAGCATAGCTAATTTCATTTTTTGCCCTCCACTTATATGCATTGTAATGCTGTAAACATGGTCTTTTTTGAAGCCAATACCTGCCAGTAAGGTACGCGCTTCACTTATACTAAGAGTTGGGCAAAGCGAAGTTAAATTGTCTAATACGCTGTGATTGAGCTTGAGCAACTGATAGTTTTGATCTAAACAAACGGTCGTTGAGTTGAGCTGCAATGTGCCCGACGTAGCTGGTATTTTTTGTTGTAACACATTCAATAAGGTTGATTTTCCTGCGCCATTGTTGGCACTAATATGCCATTTCTCACCCTCACGTACGACAAGATCAACGGTGGATTGTGTGCCATAGGGGAGTTGTAGTTGTAGCGCTCTTATTAAGGTTTTTCTTTTGCGGGTTACGTGCGACTGTAATGCAAAATGGGTAAGTACAGTGTTGGTCTGTTTAGCAAAGAGTAGATTGGCTTTGTGTGTTAGTTTAGCATGTTGTTGCATGGCCGTGATTTTTTGGCGCTTTGTATTGGCTGAGGCGTGGTCTTTTTTGGCATCCAATAATACTTTTGCTTGGCTACCTTGCTTACGTAAGGCATTACCTTGTGCTGCGCGTTGTTGGGCTTTTTCATGACTTGTTTGCGTAGCCAATTGTAACTTACGTTGTTCGCGTTTTATGTGATCAATTTGCTGATTTAAAGCCTGCTCAAGGCGTCCTTTGTGACCTAAAAAATCGTGATAATTACCTGAAAATGCCGTTAAACCATGGGGAGTAAGTTCATAAATTTCCGTCATTTCCTGCAGGAGTAGTGGGTCATGACTAACAATTAATATTGCGCCATTAAATGATAGCAATTGCTCAATCAACCATCGTTTCCCCTGGAGATCTAAATGGTTGGAAGGTTCATCGAGGATGAGGGCCTGATGGTTGGCGTTAAACAACTGCCATAATTTTAATCGTGCAAGTTGACCACCACTTAGGCTACGGCAGTGCTGCCAGTAATCAGTACTAATATTAAGCGCATTAAGTTGTGTTTTGAGCTGCTCAGCCAATAACCAGTTATCACCAACAGTGGCAAAGTCTTTAGGGTCGCAACTCCCCATGGAGATAGCATCTAAGGCATGTAAACTCGCTGAAAGCCCTAAAAATTCGGCAATGGTCAATGTTGACGTGGGCGATTTTTCTTCGTGATGCTGGGTAAAATAGCCAATATTTGTATGACAAACCACGTCACCTTGAGTTGGGGGGATCTCACCTCGAATTACTTTAATTAATAAGGATTTACCTATGCCATTACGACCAACAAGTGCTGCACGCGATGCCGTTAAGTTCCAAGATAAATTGTGAAAAAGGGCGTCTCCACCTGAGAGCTGCAAACTGAGATTATGAATTTTAAAAATGGGCACAATGAGCCTCCTGATAAAAACAGGCGCAGTGAGGTAGTCAATATGCGAGATGTTGCGACACTGTCGCGAACTTATTTAATAGGTATAGAGCTACGCCCACTAACCCTGTAGATCCAAAAAAAGAATGAGAATTCGGATAACAGGACTTAGTTGTTCATGACGGCGTACACTCCACAATAGAAAGAGGCACCCAGTGTAATGGATTTATCAATAAAAATTCAAGCGCTTACTGATGTTTAATAGCTGGCTCTATAGGCTTTTGGTCAGCTCAGCAAAGAGTCAAGAGCGTTTTTTGTAATAGAGCATCAAAATTACGAACGTTCAGTTATTATCGTAAAAGGTGACGTTTTCGTTATTCATGATGGTGATAAGCAATTGCAATGGTGAGGCCGTTGGCTATGGTAGCCAGAGTACTCTGGCTACGCTTAGCGCTAAGGTCATATTAAGCTAGCAACCCGAGGTGTAATCCCAGCATTTCCATGCACCAGTACATAACCGTGTATCGTCGCATTGCCGCATTGTATCGCAAAACGCTGAATTTGGGCCACCTCCAGCTATTTTTGGTGTTTGCGCATGACCTAAGCCTTTACCTTCTTGGTATAAACATTTTAAGTGAGTCTTAGTCAGTTTTAGTTTCATAAGTATTTCCTTCTATTCTGATGTTAAATTACTACCTAACATAAATTGCATACAATATATTGTCAATGTGTTTTCAATTCATTTACAGTGCACCGCTGTCGGCTTGCGTCATATTATTATGCGTTTCATTACTGTGATGTGAAGAAGCTTGGTCAAGCTCTTACGCGTTATGTAAAAGTGGCGCTCGATGATTGACTGTTAAGGTTTTTAACTAACCTCAGGTTTGGCTAAGGGTTTTGGCATAGAAAATGTTTTGCAAACAAACTTACGTACAATCCCATGATGATATTTTTTTCAATATCAAGGCGCTTTTATGCAGTCATAGCGGGCTATTACAAATGAAAGCAACGCCGAGAGTGAGAAAAATAGCTTTATTTGGCAAATTCGCTTATCCAGAGCTGAGGTTAACTAACGAGTTGCATGTTTACACAACACGGTGGATAAGCAATAAGCGTTGGGATTACATCGCTTCGCAATTTATTTATGACACTGAATACACGCTAGTGGTGATAGGTACAAATAGGGAGGTATCGTAGATATAACAAAATGTGATTTCTCGTGTTAAGTTATTAATACGTGAACGGCAAAGGTATTACACTGTGTGGCAACAGCAGCTTGCATTACTCTATAAATCTCAATATCGTAAAATTATTGCGGTGCTCGTCAAGCTCTTTGGTATTCATAATATTCAGCTTGCTGAAGATGTAGCTCAAGATGCTTTTAATAAGGCATTATTGAAATGGCCAAATGAAATGCCTGATAACCCTGTGCTTGGTTGCTCACTGTAGCTAAGAATCAAGCCTATGATGTACTACGAAAACAACAAACCCACGACCAATATAGCATGCAAACCATAGCTTGGCAGGCCAGTAACACTCCCCTAGCACGTTCATTGGATGATGCCTTTGCTGAATCACAAATTCAAGATGATCAACTCCGTCTCATTTTTTGTGTATGTCAGTGTGATATCAATATTGAGAATCGCATTGGGTTTGCTCTAAATGTGTTATGTGGACTATCAAGCGCAGCGATCGCAAGAGCATTGTTACTTAAAGAAGAAACAGTAAAAAAAAGACTTTACCGCACAAAAAAACGCTTAGCACAAAGTCAGTTTGAACTGCCAGAAAACCATAAACTTAATGCGTCATTAGAGGCCGTTCACACCATTTTATATCTATTGTTTAATGAAGGGTATTTAAGCTCGAGTGAACGAGAGCCATTTAATGAAATGCTCTGTGCTGATGCCATTGGCATGACTAAACTATTGTTACTTAATGATGATACCTTTAATGGCGAGACCTTAGCGCTATTGGCATTGATGCAGTTTCACTTTGCACGTTTTAACGCTAGAAAAGATAGCCAAGGAAAAGTTGTCTCACTTGATTTACAGCAACGTTCGTTGTGGTGCAAAAATCTTATCGGTGAAGGGCAAGAGTTATTAGTTTTGTCTTTAGCATATCAACCAAAAATGCTTGGGCGGTTTTTAATTGAAGCACAAATAGCGCAATTACATTGTATGACAGCTGATTTTAAACACACCCCATGGAGTATGATAATTCGTTTGTATTCTATGCTGTATCAAGTAACGGGATCTGCACATGCATTGCTGAATAAAGCGATAGCACTTGGTTATGCAGGGCAATGTGGTGAAGCGATTGGGTCATTGGAAAACCTGACTAACAACAGTGAGTTTCAACAAAGCCATGCGCTTGATGCTACTTTAGCACACTTATATGCGCTAAAAGGCGATAGAAATATGGCGTTAATTCATGCTGAGTTGGCAAAAAAAAGAGGTGGGACTATATTGGAGCATCAAATTATCCGGCAACAGTTGCAACGCTTGTTGGATGATTTACATTAATTTAAATATATATGTGCAGTTTAATTAATTTTTATTAGTAAATTAGCAATAAATTGGTTGTGGTTTTTTTTTAGAATTTAATTTGTTTTTTATTTTATTTACATAATGTGAATTATGATGTTCTTATTTTTTATTTGTACCACTAAAGTCTAGCTATTAAGTATTAATTTATTTATATACTTTGTAATTGAGTCAGGAAGGCTCAAATTGATATTATTAAATTATAAGGTAATAAAATGAAAAATACACTGGTAGCAATTGCAGCATTAATGTCTTTCAATACACTTTCTGCGGATTTAACCTTTCAAAACACAAATGAAATGAGCTATGCAGAAATTAACGATGTAAGAAATAAACTTTCTGATTCTGAATTATTAAAATTTGATAATGCTGTCAACATGCAAATGAGAATGGCTGTAGTATATAATGATATGAACTACAGATCTCAGTATCGAGTTATTGTTGAAGATACGCCAGATTTCCGAGTTATTGGTTTTAATGACAATACCACGGCAATTAAAGTTTATAATGCGATTGGCGTGACTGTTTATCAAAAAGCGAATTATGGTGGTCAATATAGAACGATCATAGGTGATTTAGCCGACTTTAGATTAATTGGTTTTAATGATGATACGAGTTCTATGAAGTTCTTTTAACGGGCATAGCCAATAATGAAGTCGACCTTGTTTGAGGCACTTCATTATTGGGTGAGGTTTGCTTATTGGTTTAAATCACCAGAAATACGGCCTTTGATATTATCGATACTCACGCTACCAGATCCTGCATCTGAAATATGTAAACTGCCAGCGTGGTTTACTTCTATGTCTCCCGAGCCGTCTTCAATCGTGACTTTACCCGCAATTTTTGCCACTGAAATACTGCCACTGTCATCTTCTATTTCAACATTCTTTTGTGCTCGGTACACATTTAAATCACCACTGCCATCATTGATGGAAATATTACCTTGCGCGTTTTTGATATTGAGGCTGCCTGAGCCATCTTTAATGTATATTTCACCCACTGTGTCGTGAACTTTCATATCACCTGAGCCATCCACGATATGAATATCGCCTTGTGCGTGACTAATATCGAGGCTCCCAGAGCCATCCTTAATATCGATTGCATAGCCACCATTGATATTAATATCACCTGATCCGTCATCAATATTAATATTGTGACCGCCGTTGATACTGATTCCACCGGAATTATCTTCAATGTTGATATGGCTTGTTATTCCCTGAATATGGATGTCGCCAGAGCCATCATCAATATCCAACGCCATAGTCTCTGGTACATAGACGACTAAATCAATACGGGGGCTTTGGTTACCGACGACCCAGACATTACCACTGCGAGAACTGGTTTCCGCAATTAACTTGGCTGTGCTGCCAGAGGTGTCTAATGTAAAAGTGTACCCTGACCCGTCGTAAGTATAAATATCGGCATCAACTTTGATTTCAGACAGGTTTGGCGCGCCTATTACTTTTAAAGAGCCAGCACCAAGGTTGGCATCAAGAGATGTCAGTCCTGCAGTGCTTACTGCCAATTGTTGTGTTTCATGCTTGTCTGCTTTTGCCGCGGCACCGCCAACGTGAACAATACAGCCACTTAAGACTAAAGCTGCACATATTGGAGTAAGAATCTTGATCATCATTTTGTTCCTTTGAAGGAGTTTGCTTTTATGTTGAAGAAGCAATCATAATGCCAACAGTTAACTTATTGATAATTAATGTATTGTGGTTTTTTTATAACGTCCGATACGGACATCGGACGTCCGTTTAACCAAAAAATCGCCTTTTTGACGAATTAATATTTAGCTGTTGTCGGTACACATGATTTGTCGAATTTCGACTTCAACACCAGGATAATCAAATATTGGGCACGATTTAGCCAATGTGGTTGCATCATTTATATTGTTTGCTCGAATAATTGAGTACCCTGAAACCAATTCTTTGAATTCAGCTGCAGCAATATCAGTTTCAACTTTATCATTTGAAAGTCGCTTACCTGAATAATCAAGTGGTGAACCGCCACTGACGAGTTGTTGAGTCGCTTCTAATTGCGCCATCCATTGCCCCCATTTTTCCATACTTTTGGCCATGTCTTGTTCTGTTGTATTTGCCATCCAATCTGGATCGCCGCCTTTATAAATCAACATAAATTCATTCATGATATATCCTCGTTTTATTAAATAAAGTGTAAGTGTTCTATAAGTAGACGTTGTGAGTGTGTTATCGAGGACAATGCACAGACATAAATTTATTTTTTTATAGGCACTCAGTATTATGTTTTGACAGTAAAGCGTCCCAGTGGTGTTTGACCACAGTGGTAGGCCTGTTTTTACGCTTTATAGTTTGTGTTTCGGTTTTTTATTGAGTTGAACTATCACAACCTTCATATACTCGTTGATTGCCTTTATGCTATTTGGCTAATTTTTTATTAGCTTTAATAAGAGCCTGGCTAATTTTCCGGCTCTGTAAATGGGGACGACTGATGGACGGTAAGTCTTGTTTTAAATGAGTATTGAGGTGAATTGTTATCAAGGTACTGTTTCTCTTGAGTTTCATAGTGCTGGCGCTTCATACTTGATTCATATTGTTTTGATATATTTATAACTAAGCTACATATAAGGGGTTTTCGTGATTAAGTCGATATTTTTAAGCGCTATTTTTGGTGCTTGCATGATCAGTGGGCCGCTTGCAGCGAATGAGTTGTATGATGTAAAAAAAGCCATTCCCTCAGTGTATTTTGATATTCGGTACTTCGGCAGCAATAACTTTGTTGGTACTCAGATTGATGGATATTCCGCCCCTAATTGTTTGTTATCTATTCCTGCTATCGCAGCGTTAAAAGTAGCGCAAACATCGGCTAAACAATTTGGCTTGAGCTTAAAAGTGTTTGATTGTTACCGACCCCAGCGTGCAGTAGATCATTTCGTAAAGTGGGCAAAAGATTTAACTGATAATAAAAATAAAGCGATTTTTTACCCTCAAGTAGAGAAAGCGCAACTTTTTGAGTTGGGATATATTGCGGCAAAGTCGGGTCACTCTCGTGGCAGTACATTAGATATCACACTGGTTGATAACCGCTCAGGCGCTGAACTTGACATGGGAACCGGTTGGGATTTTTTTTCTACGTTATCATGGCCTTCTTCTATGGAAGTCACCACACAGCAAAGAGCAAACCGCATGTTGCTAGCGAGCATTATGGCTAATTCAGGTTTTAAGGGCTTAAAAGAAGAGTGGTGGCACTTTACCTTGAAAAATGAGCCTTTTAAAAATCGTTATTTTGATGATGAAATAGCCGATAACTAAGCGATAATGTATCGTATTATTGCGTGATTGTTATTGGCGGTAATTTGACGCTAAGACAGAAAATATCGATTATTTGAGTTTTTTTGATGTGCATTTGATGAAAAATAGCACGTGTAGGCAATTAAATTGTAATGCCAAACTTAAAGTGACATCTGGTGGTTTTCGGTATTTTAGCGTGCATCTAGATGTGTTTTCATTGAAGTGGGCGGCCTCTTTGTTTGTTGTTAAATTTGCATTTATTTTGTGATTTATGTAAAAAATTTACATCTAACCCTTTCAATATCTAATACTAAATCATGTTTCAAAACAAGGTGGTATAAACAGCGAGTCATCACTTCTTTGAAAGTTAATCTATATACTTTAATTTCATAACCTTAAATAATAGGGCCATTTTTATGAGGCTTTTATTGTACGCTGTAATCCTATGTAATTGATATACTATACCGCCTATATATAATCTTCCCAGCACGATCATTACTATTTCTTGAATTATTGTCAGTATTCCTTTGTTATGTAATTTTAGCGTTAATGCTTGGTATGTAAAATGCTAAATAAATATTTTCACATAATTTTTTATTCTACGTCATTCCTCCGATATTTAATTATAAATTGGAGAAGTGATGTTGGTTTCAAAGGATTATTCTTGCGCGGATATTCGCGCGTTTCGAGGACACAGTGATTTTTGGGTTTTATGGAGTGAACACGAAGAACGACTTGTGCGGTGTTGTTATAAATGGTTGCACAATGATATAGATAAAATAGAAGATGCGGTGGCGCAAGCGTGTGAAAAAGCATATAAAGCTTATACAGCACGTGAGGACGATATTGAGAACGCTTTTGCGTGGTTGTGTCGTATTGTACACAACACGTGCATGGACGTACACAGAGCGAATACCAAACAACAAGAGCTCGTAAATCAAGTCTCAGAGCTTCCACAGGAGTTTTTTTTTGCTGATAGCTATTCTAAAACATTAGAATCAGAACTTATTCAATCCAATATTTACCATCGACTTATGCAACAAATCTCCTATTTACCTGCTGAATTACGTCAGGTTGTCGAGTATAAATTTATGCATGATTTAGAGTATCCAGAAATTGCAAGTAAAATGAAGTTAAGTCAAGAGAATGTACGTAAACGGGTGCAGCTGGCACGGAAGAAACTGTCAGGTCTTAGGGAGGAGTATCGCGCTGGATAATATTAACTAACCTCAGCTCTGGATAAGCGAATTTGCCCAATAAAGCTATTTTTCTCACTCTCGGCGTTGCTTTCATTTGTAATAGCCCGCTATTACTGCATAAAAGCGCCTTGATATTAAAAAAAATATCATCATTGGAATGTACGTAAGTTTGTTTTAAAAATATTTCCTATTCCAAAACCCTTATCCAAACCTGAGGTTAACTATTCGTTTTTCGCAAGATGTTACCAGTATTTTGCGCGAAGGTTTATTATCGAATCATTTTATTTTTAACCACATCAAAAAATTAATTTCCTGATTTTTAAGTTTATAAAAAATATAGTTACTCTCCTAATAATCAATATTTATTTCACAACACTGCAAGTTCTCCGTTAGTTTCATAACAGAAGTTGATTCTGGTAAAAAACTCAGCAAATAGCGTGTATTTGTTGTACTAACAAAATTGTTTCATATTACTTCATAACGGGAGTGATGTGGCGGAGCTTACCTGGACCTTTGATATGACGACAGAAAGACAATGGTATGTGGTGTATACCAAACCAAATACAGAGAAAAAATTTGCAGAGCAGGTTGAGCGCTTACAAAGTGACTGCGAAGTATTTCTGCCTTTAATAACCCAAACGCGTAAATGGAGTGACCGAAATAAAACTATCAGCACAGTATTGTTTAAATCATATGTATTCGTGTATTTAGATGGTAATGAATTTCAGCATATAAAGAGAATGGCGGGCTTTGTAAATTATGTCAGATTTAATAATCGGCCAGCGACAATTGCCTATGAACAAATTACCTTAATTAAACGTTCACTAAATACTGGATACGATATTTCAGTATTAGCGAACCGCTTAATTAAAGGCGCACGAGTAGAGATCATTGCAGGAAGCCTGCAAGGCTATGAAGGAACATTGATGGAGCTAAATAGCAAGCATGTTGTGGCGGTTGAAGTACATGGTCTTGAGCAAAGTATGCTCGTGAGTGTGCCCATCGAACTAATAAAAATTGTAGGAGAAGCGCATTATGGCTGAACTATCTCAACATGGGCTCTATGCATTAAAAGCACAGCTGATCTGTCACGAAGGCTTAGTGTGTAAGCCTTACAAATGTACTGCTGGTAAGCTTACCATCGGTGTCGGGCGTAATTTGCAAGAGCGGGGAATTACTGAGCAAGAAGCGGAATACTTACTCGATAACGATATTACTATGGTACTTGGACAAGTAAGTAAGCAGCTTCCAGTATTTAATCAACTGTCAGAAGTACGCAAGTTAGTGCTGTTAAATATGGCATTTAATTTAGGTATACAAGGCTTAAAGCGGTTTAAAAAAATGCTCGCAGCGTTATGTGTCGAAGAGTTTAATCTGGCAGCTCAAGAAATGTTGGATTCTAAGTGGGCTGAGCAGGTTGGGTATCGTGCCAAAGAGCTGGCCGATATGATGGCAAAAGGATAATGTGCTATGGCATCAATACAGGAAGAGCACAACGCTACCGTTGCCGCTGAGCGCCACTTGGCGCAATGTTTTTATGCATTTG
Organism: Pseudoalteromonas sp. MMG005; assembly: GCF_018101015.1. Lineage (NCBI taxonomy): Bacteria > Pseudomonadati > Pseudomonadota > Gammaproteobacteria > Alteromonadales > Pseudoalteromonadaceae > Pseudoalteromonas > Pseudoalteromonas sp. MMG005. Next base: position 43,795 of record NZ_JAGJEK010000007.1, read on the forward strand.
GACTCGCTTTAAAAGAGGCGAATGAAGATCTAGAATCAGCTGCAACACAACTTCATAATGCCACGACTACGCTTGCCAAAACCACTCGTTTTTTAGGAGTAAAAGCGTGGTTTGATTTAACTGACTCTGAAGTTACGTTACTCGCTTTGGTGTATATTCAAACTCTGGACCCCGACTGTGTAGCGCCATTTATAGGTCTGAGTTGGTTTGAGCAAGGGCCGACTTTAAGCCTCGACAAGTTGTTAACACTAAATGATAAGTATCTGAGTAAACGTACATTATTGGCAGAAAATATTGGTTCATCTCGCTTATTTACATTAGGCTTATTGAATCAATCGAGTCACTATATGAGTTTATCTTGTGCAGTTCAGATATCGCCATTGTTACAGCAATATTTACAAAGCGGCTGTGTATCGAGCTCGGATGGCGCATTATTTAGTGTAATAAAGAAGTATGACATTGACCCTGTTTTTAGCTGCAGTTTTGCCAAAGAACAACATAAAATAATCGCAAAGTATACGCTTTTGAATCATGACAATGCCGAGCAGGCACTCTGGTATGGTATGCAATTAGCCGCTCATTCAACACTTTCAGTGAGTCAGTTCATTGGCGAAGCAGAAGAAGGAAAGCAGTACGATAGTCAAATACTGCTGGTGGAATTAGCTGAGTTACTGCTTAAGAATAAAGGCCAATCGGTTGTAATATATTGGCCTAATTGGGTGAACTATTTACACATAGCCTATCAAAATTTGCGAGCCATTATACAGCACTTGCCGCAGGTATATATTGTCACTATGGCTGAACCGCAACAGAGAAAACATGACATTGAGCATGTTGATGAGCGTGTAATTGTGATGCCAACTCAAGAAAAAGTCGCAAGCAGCTGGTTGGCATTGGCACCAGAATCTCAGGCTAGGCTCGAAGCACGTGCTTGGCAATTGGCAACGCATTACCCCATCGCTCTTGAACGTATGAACACACTATCACAACATGCCATTCAATTAATGCATACGCCAGAAGATTATTGGAGCACATTACAAGCACAATGTTTACAAACACAGAGTTTAGGGGGGGATGAATTGGCAAAGCTCAGTCAGTCGCGTTTTACTTTGCAAGATATGGTACTTGCCAATAGCATGGCACAACCATTAAAAGAGCTCGTGGCACGGGTGCGTTATCAAGCTGAATTAAAAGCGCGATTGCCTCGACTAAATCGTGGCTGTAAAGCGCTTTTTTGGGGCAAGCCCGGCACTGGAAAGTCGATGGCGGCAGAAGCAATAGCGGGAGAGTTACAGCTGCCTTTATATCTGGTTAACCTAGCAAATATTGCCAGTAAATGGATTGGTGAAACAGAAAAGCACTTAGCCAAGCTATTCGATTCAGCAGAGCGCCATAATGCGGTGTTGATGTTTGATGAGGCTGATGCCATTTTCGCCAAACGCAGTGAGGTAGAGTCAAGCCATGATAAAAATGCCAATATGGGAGTAAGTTATTTACTCCAGCGTATGGAGCATTACAGTGGTTTACTGTTACTGAGTACCAACTTTAAAGCAAATTTGGATGAAGCGTTTTTACGCCGATTTCATAATGTGGTTGAGTTTACTTTTCCCACCGAAACAGAGCGAATGACCTTGTGGCTGCATAGTTTAGGCGGTAATGCGGACGACGATTTACTCGGCGCGATAACGCCTCTAGCTCATCAGTTTGAGCTCAGCGCTGCACAGATAATAAATATTACCGAAACAGCGCTATTACAAAGTTTAATGGCGGGTAGAGCATTAATAGTTCGCTCAGATATTGCTTGTGCGTTAAAACGAGAACTGGCAAAACATCACGCCGGGTTTATGGCCCAACAAGACATTTTAAAGTGGTTACAAGGAGGGCATCATGGACCCAACGCTATTGTATAAATTACAGCAAGCATTACACGCGTTTATTACCGAACGAATATTGGCGATAGATCCGACTCAACAAGCGCTTTCGCAATCAGAACAAGGGGTTCAACTGAGCTTTAAAGCCCCTGATAAAGCATTTTTTGATAAAGTAGTCAGTGATATTCCTATGGTGAATTGTTATTTGATTGGCGTAAGTGAAGATGTTGCTCGTCGGCAAAGTGAAATTCCGAGAATGGAAGTGAATGATACGCAGTCAGGCAGTGTTTATTATAAAGAACCTAAATTTGTGACACTTACCTATATGCTGACCATCTGGAGTAAAGATGAAGAAAAAAGTGCTGAAATAGAGCACTTAATTTTAAGTTATTTACTCTGTGGTTTAGGACGTTACGACTTTTTACCTGCAGAAATATTAAACGCGCATGATATTCAACTAAACCCCTATGGCATACGCGCCCAGTTATTTGGTAATGAGCAAAGTGACAAGGTCAGTGGTCAGGTTTGGCAGGCATTGGGTTCATCACCGAAACCAACATTACTATTTTCACTGTCATTACCTATTCCGGTATTTGAACCTGTTGAGTTACCAATTGTACGTGAAATAAATAATGTATTAGATAAAAAATAACAGTTACGCGCATTTCACAGTTAACTTCTCGAACAAGACCAAACTTTTTACTTATCCGTATTAGGCAATCTAACTAATGCCCAGCAGCTCGTGTCTGAGCGAAAAAACCAAAGGGACCAACATGAAACATTCAGCACTGAATACTGAACTCAGAGACTACTTTTCACGCGGAGATATACCGACACAGGAACAGTTTTATCAGCTCATTGATGCAGCAACAGATAATCAAGCGACGTTTAGCTTAATAGCACATTTATTTGGTATGACCGTTGATTGTGTGGTGACTGAGCAGCTAACGACGTTGGACGGCAATTTATATGAAGAACCAAAGCTAAAAAATTATAATTTGGTAACGGGTGAAACTGTGTTGATTTACTTGCAAGATGACCCAGCTGTAAACGGGGTTTACACGGTATCGATTGCTGACGATGTGGCAACGCTAACATTGCAACAGCAAAGTGCTGATTTTACGCATGGGTTATTATTAAAAGCGAATCGTTCACAAGGAAGTAGTGCGAGTTTTTATGAATATAGATTCAATGCAGTTGATGCTATCGATGAGTGGGTATCGTTAAAAAGCTTAGATATACCTGAATATATGACTACACATTTATTGAATGCTCGTTTACCTGCTCACGTTGATTTAACCCAAAACGGCGCAAACTCAAAAGTCAAAGCTACGTTGTTCGATGGTAAATTTGACGGCCAATTTGACGGTGATGGGAGTGCCATTAGTGCACTAAATGCAACCGAGCTCACATCAGGAAAGGTAAAGCCGGAACGGTTCAATTTTGCAATGGTAGAGGACATTCATAAAGGGGTTGATGCAAAAGTACTGAGCTCTGAGAGCGGTCGCTGGCTTAATCATAAGTTAGAAGCATTGGCCTGCCCACAATTGCTGAATATTCAGGTACGTTGTGCAGAAACCACCGAGTCTATTGATGTGTTGCAACCGCCCACAGACATCGACCAAATCATATTAAATCATAGTGATTATGTCTTGCTTACGGCGCAAAATACGCCGAGCCAAAATGGCGTATGGCAACTCGATACACAAATGAGTCCGGCGCAACTCATTCGGGTAAATACCGCAGAGCTATCCTCTCTTTCGACGGGGAGTGCGATTGCTGTAAAGGAAGGAAGTCAGCATCAAGGTCAGGTATTTGTAGTGGCGGCACAATACAGTTACGGTCAAGCCGCTGAGTATTATTGGCAGCCCTCTTCGGCAATCGCAATGGCAGGTATAGGTTTAAAAAATCAAAATAGCCAAATCAGCGTAGATTTTGCCTCAGTACAAGATGTACAAAGTGCGACGGCTGAAAAAGTGGTAGATGCAAGTGTATTAGCGGCGCAGCTTGCCACGACCTCAATGGAGCTTACTGATGACTATACAGAACGAGTCAACACGCAAAAGCTCAGAGTCGACAGTATTTTGTCAGCCAGTGATGCTGATAAAGACTCTTTTGCCGAAATTGTTACTTTAATTAACTCGGTAGACACAGAGTCAGATACAGCATTTGCTAATTACGCGCAAACGAATGATGCGCGCAGTACGTCGCTGGAAAATAATTTAGCAACAGAGTCGCAATCACGTATTACACAAAATAGCGCATTAGAGACGGCAATTCAGAATGAATCTCAAGTCCGTCAAGAGCAAAATACAGTGCTCACTGAGGCGCTACAAAATGAAGTGACAACACGAATATCTCAAGGAAATGAGCGTTATACCAAAACAGAGTCGGATACTCGATATATTCAAAAAACCGGCGATACACTCAGTGGTCACTTTAATATAGAGACTGCCAATTTAGTCGGAAATTTGAATGTTGAGGGGGCCATTGTTGCAACTCACGATGTGACTGCCTTTTCAGATCAAAGATTGAAAAGTAACGTGATGCATATTGAAAATGCACTTGAACGCATTACACAGTTGCAAGGTGTGACCTTTACTCGCACGGATTTATCTGAAGAACGTCGATTTTCAGGACTGATAGCGCAACAAGTAGCCAATGTGCTGCCGGAAGTTGTGCATCAAGAAGGTGAGTACCTCAGTGTAGCCTATGGAAATATGGTGGGGTTATTGGTTGAGGGGATCAAAGCGCTCAATAAAAAAGTGGCTCATTTAGAAACCCAGTTTGAAAAAAATGATTGTTAATATGTGCTGCTACAGTGAGGAAAGAGTATGTCATTGCAAAATATAGGGGCTATTTCATTAGCAGATATCGGGCAAGAATATAGCACGCAGCCGCCATATACGCTAAGCGTGTACAGCGAACATATTAATAAAATACCAGGGCAAAGTATTGCTGTTAGTGAGTTTTATGGCGCATCTGCAAATACCATTTTTTTGCTTGATAAAGTATTTGATGTGTATAGCAATCGAACGGCCACGATACCTATTGCCAATATTCTAGCAGGTAGTTTTGATGAGTATAGTGATGGTCAAGAGGCCATAAGGCTCGTGAATGTGTTAAATGCCCAATATGGCAGTGTGCGCATAGATGGTGTGAATGTGGTATTCACTTCAAGCAGTGGTGTTAACAGTGCAGCTCGGTTTGACTTTGTGGTAGAGAACAGCATAGGAGTTAGGAAGACCCATTTTGTCAGTATGCGTGTGTTGGCTATTCCACCGCTCATATGCAACCCTGATACCTTTAGCTTGCAGCAAGGGGAAACGTTATATGTGAGCGCGTCTCAACTGATTGTAAACGATGAAGACAGCTCTAATTCAGGCATTACTTTGGTGTCGGTTAGCGGCCCTATTGGTGGGAGTGTTAACCTCGTGGGGGATAATATCACCTTTATTTCCACAGGCTTGGCAGAGCAGCCAGCACAATTTACTTATCATATAAAAAATGGCTTAGATGAGACGCAAATAGGGACTGTGTTTATAAACGTTACCCCCTTACCAGAGCTAGAAGCGTTTGTTTATCGCACCCAAGCTGAAGTATCTACTGCAATTGCCAGTTATAGCCCACCAACAATGGAAGATGTATTCAATAGTTGGGCACGATTTGCTGGAGCAACTTATTTCCCTGATGCAAGTACAGCAACTGGGGAGGCCGCCGATTGGCAATTTTTACGAAGTCCAGATAGGGTGTCTATGCCGACCAATACTAGCAGTGGTTGTGGTTTTATATCACCGGATAAATTGGATAATTTCTCTTTTGAAGCAACGCTTACTTCACCAGCGGCAGACGATGATACTATCGGACTGATTGTTGCCTTTGTACGAGAAGGCGGTGTTAATAAATTTTTGGCGTTAGTCAGAACAAAAGGCGGGATGGGGCCAAATCAAGGGTATGGGCTGATTTATAGTGAAAATGGACCTTGGCCACCGACTTGGGTGATTAATGATATAAATATTGATGGCGTAGCAGGTCATTTTGATGGTGCGAAAACCCGAGTAAAAATACAGCGCCAAGGTGATGTCATTACATGCTATACCACCAACTGGAATGACGTTGATAATTACCAGGCAGGTTCAAAAATAACCCTTGATTTAAATAGTGACAATCGCCTCAATATTTTTAAAGGACCGCAGCAATATGGTTACTATACCCATTCACAAGCAGGCTCTACTTATCTAGACATTGATTTTAATGGTGGCTTAGATGCCAGTAAAATATACGATGCGCAAAACAATCAGTGCTGGGAATACACGGGTGGCAGTTGGCAATTGGTACAAGGTACAATACAAAGCCATTTGGGGTATATTCGCAAGGTATTTAACCCTGAAACATTAGAACGCTTTTTGATATCGAGTACTGTCATTACTCATTTGGGCTACTTAGTGGACGAAGCACAATGGATGAAAGAAAAGCTCATTGATCAGCGGCAGTATGTGCTTACTAGGCAAAGTACTGGGCAAAATGGTGCTGTAAGTGGTGTACGCGTACTGGCTATATATGCGCTGGATCAAGAACAAACTAATGTATTGTTCACTAAACCAGAGCTGCTAACAATATCAGAGCATGTGCATCATGATAGCGCTTCAGGGTTCAATAATGTTGCTGTCAAAAACTGGTTTGAATCGCAGAGTATAGACTTAGTTGGTACTCAATTTATTGGTGGAACGGTGGTGCTCGAAGGCGGAATAGTTGGGCGTATCACGGACATTGGTAACGATAATGGCACCAGCGCTTATATATCTTATGACACTGTTACTTATCAATTATTTGATTTAACAAGCTCGTAATAACGTTTTAATTATGCTTGTGTTTATACCCATGGTATTTAAATCATAGTCAGTAATGCGACAAGCACAGGGTGAAGTGATGGCGGAAAAAACTTCACGATATCGTACTTCCTTACGTCATATTTTATCCAGTTAAAGCGTCAACGCGTATTTTTGAATACTCAATACTTTTATGAAATCGGTTTTACACACTGTCACTTATCTGCATAGCAGTACATCTTTATGTTTATGAGCCAAGCCAACATGGCATGCCATGAACATAATCAACAGTGCATTATCATTTATACAGACGATGCACTCCCCATATTAGGAGGCCATTTATGGCGAATACACTATCACTATCAGCACGATTAGCATCTTTACAGGGCAATGTTCCTGGGCGAGAAGATAAAATTATAGATAATACCGAACGCGCAAATTCATTTTATCGGTATTTGGGAATTATTCAGCAGGTTGAGACTGTTGAAGAAGTTGAGACGCCACTGTTAGCCTATGCAAACCCACTGGTTGAGGTTGGTCAATATGTATTACTAGTAGGTCAATCAGTCGGATTAAACAATGGTATTTATAAGCTTGAAGTAAGCGGTGATTTAGCCAAAGTTGAGCGTCCTTATGATGTAGGCAACATGGTTGATGACTTAAATCATAATAACGACGAGCAAACGGTATTATGGCGATTAACCAGTAAGGATGATGTATTAGGACAAGTTTGGAGCAAAGAAATTTACCACGATACACCCCCTGTGGCTGTGTAGCACATATAGAGCAGCTCAATATAATTATGAGCTATTGATGAGTGTGCAGAGGCGTAATAATTCGTCTCTGTACATACTTTTATATACCTTCTATGTGCCATCAGCGATGGAGTAGGGTAATAAGACGTGTGCATACACTGGAGCGATTATGCCTATAGACTATTTCAATCTTAACGATATGTTTGCAAGCCTCACCAGAAAAGCACAGCACTTAGAGCGATATATAGGTGTTAAACAGGAAGTGGATGTTATTCATAATGACAACGTCGATATTAACCAAATCGCTTCGCCAAAACATTGGCAAACCGTGCATTTATTAACTCAGCAAACTGATGTGGCCCAAAATGGCGTGTATCTCATTCGTGAGACAGGGCAATGGCAGGCGCTATGTGGCGATTTAGAAGTTGGCAATTTGGTGACCAGTAAACACCCCGATGAATTTGGGCAATACACTTATTATGAGCTGGTGGCAAAACAAGGCGAAGTATACACTTGGCAGCCGTTTACATTGACCGACCTTAAATCGAACTGATGATGTGAATTACCCTATATTATGCAATTTTTGCCTTTGCAGTCCAGCTTATTTCGACGGAGCAATGCCTCGTCATGTTACCCCTTTAGTCAGAGTAATACAGTATGATCGATACCGTGAGAACCAAACTTAAACGCTTTTTTTCAGCGGGTGCCAAACCGACCGGAGCGCAATTTGCTGAGCTGATTGATCATTGTATGATTGCAGAAGATGATGGTATTCGAATCGACGAGCATGGCAATGCTGAACTAACCGACAACCTAACAGTGCGAGGAGACTTAAGAGTCGATGGTACGGTTTGGCTTGCGAGTAGATCAAGTAATACCGCACCGAGCGCAGCAAGTCACAGCAATAGCAATGCACATAGCCTGCCTGTAGGGGCCATTATATTATGGTTTGGTGAAGGCCTTCCTGATGGGTATGCGCTTTGCGATGGCTTGCAAGGTCGGCCCACAATGTTATACGAAAATTCAGTTATAAATAATGTGCTTATGGATAATATACGTATGAATCGTGTACAGGTGGACAAGCGGAGCAGCGCTATGGAAACCCCAACCAAAACAACGGCACTCACTGATGTGAAGTATATTATCAAAATTCGTTAAAGCAGTATTTTTCATTACTTACGCTTATTGTGTAAGTGATTTTCTCATTTCTATCAAGGAACCTTTATGTATCAGTCACGTAATCATGAACAGCACGAGCAGGATGTATTTCCCATACAGCGCCAAAGCATGAGCCGAGAAGCGCGTTTAAAAAGCAACGTAGGCAGCATGATGGGCGTTGATTTAAGTCATGTTACGGTGCACACCAATTCATCAAAGCCAGCGCAACTTAACGCCCACGCGTATGCACAAGGCAGCGAAGTACACATACATGATCTAGGAATGTAGGAAGCGGGCAGGTGATAAACACACCAGACAACGGGTTTAACGCAAACAGAGAGGAAACACTATGTACGCACCACAGCAAGAAAAGGTTGAAGAGAAAGAAGAGACGGTTCAGATGAGGACGTATTCACGAGCAGGCCGATATGTGCCGGGGCAAAGTGGGTATAAGCCGAATTCTGAAAGCGTCAATGGTATCTCTAATCGTTGGTCTGCCGCTTGTGAGCAAGCCACGGGGTATAATCCCCAAAGCCTTGGTTACAGCATGAATATTACATCCCCGAATGACTCTTACTTGACCAGTATTGGGGCTCGTTCTGCAATTCAAGGCAGCAGCATTACAATTGGTCACACCGCGGATATTCCTCATGAACTGGGGCACATCCCAGACCGAGTAGAGGGTAAAGTCAAAGCCGATACGGTGATCGCAGGGCAAGCGGTGTGCACAGACCAAACACTGGAAGCCCGCGCCGATTCCTACGGAGACGCCATTAAATCCGCCTATGATCGATTAGGGTAATGGTTTTTAGGTTTTAAGGATTTAACAGCGAGAGCTTAAGTACTTAGCAGGCTGTGCGACTTAAGACTGTAAGAATAGGCTTATTTGTTTCACAAAAATATGGATGTTAAGTATTAGTTTATTGCTGGATACTTTTTGACCCTCTTTATCGTGATAAGTCCAGACCGTGTGTCGTTACTGTCTAAGAAGTGTTTATTTTTGTTGCGGGAATATTATCGTCTCTATCGTCCTAAAGGATACTTGTTTGAAGGTTCAAATGGGGGCAAATATTCTACAACGAGTTTACGTAAAATTTTCTATCGAGCATTACAGGGTTCTAAAATTCAGAAGAAAGCATCGCTGCATACTTTGCGTCATTCATTCGCTACGCATCTGTTAGAGAGGGGAACTGACTTGAGATATATACAAGCATTGCTTGGTCATTCTAGTTCTAAGACGACCGAGATTTATACGCATGTGACGACAAAAGGTTTTGGTAACATTCGTTCACCACTAGATGAGAACGATGATTTGTAAAGGGACATGGGTAGTGGCTCATTATCAGTCAATATAGCGGTTAATGAGCCACTCATGATAATGAGATAGTAGGAATAAACACCACTGTTTGAGAAGGCGATTGTTATAGGCAATGAAAGACAGCCTATAACAACCACTAGAAACTAAAAACAAATTAAAAGGTTTGAGATATGTATGAACAAATGGAAAAGTCAAAAGAGAATAAAAGGATATTTGTTGCTAATTCTGTTGTGCAAAAGAAACGTATCGATAAGAAAGATAGAAAGTGTAATGGTATACAGCAATCATCGGGTGTGGCAATGATGAGCAATAGGTATGCACTTGACAGTACGGATACGGTAATAATTCAACGTGCGCTTAGGGTCGGTTTTGTACCTGCAACCCCAGGGAATTTTAGAGGCGCGCATACCACAATATTTGGTATAGCGGGTACGGCCTATGATGGTGGGAAAGGATTTACAAACAAAAACGCAGTTATTAACAACAATAGTCAAGCAGGTACATTGACTGTAAGTAATACTGATAATGCATATAATATTTCTGATGCGAGTAACACTGCCCTTTTTAATCCTACAACTGCGAGGGATGTAGCACCTGAAGTGGACCATATTGTTGAGAAAAGTGAAGGGGGTGCAAATGACCTTTCGAACGCAAGAGTTGTGAGTAAAGGTGAAAATACAGATAACACCCCACTTCGTCCAACAAATGCCCAAAAGCGCTTAGCATTATATGAAGACTTAAATGTTGACGTACTAGCTACATCAACAAGAATGGATGCGGGAACAACATATAATTTCAATTCGTATGATCGACTCTCTGTTGCGGACATAAACATGTTGCGAGCACATAAAGGTCTTGGAACCGTTGCAAATCAAGCGGCAGTAACCAAAACGGTTTATAACAAAATGAGAGGTATTACTAAAAATGTTACCAAAAATGATATCCGAGTGTATTAGAGGGAGATGGGCGAATTGTTTCATGATAATTCTTTAACACCACGACATTAGTCATTGTGAGTCCCCCGATAATCAAGCCCATAACAAAACCTAAAAGCCATTGAAAACGTCTTTTAGCCAAATTGTTATAGGCAATGAAGAAAAAGCCTATAACAATTACTGAACAAAATTAAAAAGGTTGAGATATGTATGAGCGAGTAGAGAAATCAAAAGAGAAAAAAAGCAGAGCTGCTGCTAATTCTGTTGCTCAAAATAAAAGTAAGGGAAAGCTAGGTTTTGGGTTTGTGGATAATCGACCTGTAGCCATTGTGCAAAGAAAATTAAATGATGCATTAATGAAATCTAATAAGGACAAAGTATATCAGAGAACAATTTTAACCGAAGCAACGAACTTTGAGGGCGAGGATATACTTACAATGGAGGGAGGGCGGGAGAAAGCAGCCGAATTAGAAGTAAGTAATGCCACGAAAAAAATTAAGAAAATAACAGGGATGGGAGTGGGAAAATTAACAAGTGGAAATAAAGTGAACGAGAGTGAAAAAGTTATAATAATTGCTCACAGAGAGAAGAGTTCATTCACACGATGGCCACCAGAATATTTAGTGCAGATTCTAATTGACCAACACGGAGTAAAAGATGGAATGAATATTGAACTACTTGGTTGTCATACCGCAGGGGAAAAGGTGGCTGACGCAATTAAGCTGGAGTTTGAAAAAAAAGGGTATAACAATATGAATATTGTTGGTTATCAGGATATCATGGTTGTCGGCGAGGAGGGACCAGTTCCGATCGAGCATTCAGTCGCTACTGAATGGTGGAAAATGAAGGCGGTGGTCGTAAAGAAATTTGAGGAAAAAATAGGCCGTCGAATCTTCGAAGAATTATCTAAATATTTGGATTCTCTGAACGAAGAAGATATAAAATCATATGCTGAGTTTTTGAGTGATGGAGCCAAAAAGCCAATCAAAACAAGTGGGAAATATATAAACTTAAAAACTATGAAAGTAGAGATACTTAGAAGGGCTAAAGATGGACTCCTCAAGGGTGATATAATCAAAAATGCTCAAAGTTATCTTTGGGATTTGCAAGGGGCACTTACGGAAATGAATCCAATATTCATTGATAGCATAACCCAATTCTTAAAAGTACATACGCAAGGCATTAGTGAAATCCAACAAAAGTACGAAGATGCCATCACAAAAGGCATGCCTGTATTAGAAAAAACGATTGAACCAAATATTGAATTGTAATTGTGTGACTAGTTAAAAAATCTGGAGTGTTACGAGAAAATTAATTTTTAGCACTAAAAAACGAAGACACTACCGTTTTTAACAAAACCTAAAAGCCATTGAAAAGGCTTTTCGACAAATTAACAAAGTCTTTGGGGTCAGGTCTTGCTTTTTGCCTTTTTATTCCTTTCTCATCACATCAACTATACTCAATACTCCAACCATCTATGTTCATGGAAGAACAATGGCAAGACCACTACGATTGGAGTTTGCAGGGGCGTTATATCACGTAACGTCGCGCGGTAATGAGAGAAAGCCGATTTATCTTGAACCGGCGGATTTTGACTTATTTTTAGCGCAGCTAGAACGAGTATGTGAACGGTTTAATTGGTGCATTCACGCTTATTGTTTAATGACCAATCACTATCATTTGCTTGTTGAAACACTGGAAGCCAACTTAAGTGCAGGTATGCGGCAGCTTAATGGGGTTTATACCCAGTCTTTTAATCGCGTTCATTGCCGAGTAGGGCATTTATTTCAAGGTAGATTTAAGTCTATATTGGTGGATAAAGATGCATACCTACTCGAATTAAATCGTTACATTGTACTTAATCCTATCAGAGCAAATATGGTTGAAACACTGGAGCAATGGCCTTGGAGTAGCTGGCATTGCGTGATGGGTTTAAGTGATGCGCCCAACTGGCTCGATGTTGATAGCCTTTTAAGACATTTTTCGACCAACCGCCAGTTGGCTCGTTCACGCTTTGCTGAGTTTGTTGCAAATGGGATAGGGATAAATTTGTGGCAAAACATTACTAACCAAGTATTTTTAGGCAGTGATGCTTTTGTTCAGCGTTTTTTATTAAATGAAGAGGTACTGAAGGCTGATTTATCAGAAGTTCCTAAAAAGCAAGTTCGGGCGAAAGCATTAACCTTACGACATTATGAGCAAACCAGCCGAAATCGCAATGAAGCAATACAACGAGCCTACTTATCAGGGCACTATAGCCAAAAAGAGTTAGGAGAGTTCTTTAATCTTCATTATTCTCGGATCAGTCGAATAATAGCAAAAGGCAAGACCTGACGCCAAAGTTTATAGCAAAAGGCAAGACCTGACCCCAAAGTTTCTAGCAAAAGGCAAGACCTGACCCCAAAGTTTCAATTCGGGCGAAAGCATTAACCTTACGACAATATGAGCAAACCAGCCGAAATCGCAATGAAGCAATACAACAAGCCTACTCATCAGGGCACTATAGCCAAAAAGAGTTAGGAGAGTTCTTTAATCTTCATTATTCTCGGATCAGTCGAATAATAGCAAAAGGCAAGACCTGACCCCAAAGTTTCCTCTTATGTATAAGCACAAACCAATATTGAAACCAGAGCCAATGGCTGAAATACCGACAAAGCGAGAGTCATATATAAACACAGCGCCAGTACAGCGAGCTCTTATGAAAGGCAAAGAGTCGGTAAGTTATGGTGAATTTATCGCAAATTTAAATATAGTGCGCAGAGCTGGTGGTATTAACCCGCACAACTTAGCGATTGATAATATGTTTGCTCAATATGTATATCAATTTTTTAATGTTATAAAAGGGCGAGAAAACATCGCTATAGGCACTGCGTTGCGAGGGTACTGGCGGGCAATGACAGAGGGGCATGACTATCTGCAAAGTAGTGCCGTGTCACAAGCCGCACTTGAGTTGGCTTACACTGGCAGTGAAAACCAACAGCGTTTGAGTGAAATATTGTCGGGGTCAAGTGGCGCCCTCACACTCATTTTTCGTGGGACTAACTCGAATCAAGCGAAGAAAATACTCGCTAATCAAACATTAGGGGGGGAGGTCAGTGCTGGCCAAGATTTGCCAAGTCCGGGTGAAGCCGCCGCAAAAGCACAAACCGGACTAAATATAAAAGAAACGGAGGAAGGCCGTATTGAGGAGTGGTCCACTAAGTTTGGTGGTTTAACTGGGTTTGCGACAGATGGTGTCATGCTTGTAGCCCTAGTAAATCGTGACTCAATTGCGACAAGTGAGTTATCAATAGGTGAGCAAGGCGCAACTGGTTACGCCAAGCAACCATTAGTCAGTGTTGCGATATATGAGATTGGGCGAAAATCAGAAACACCTGATAATGTGAAGTTTTTTGATACAGTGAAAAAGTCTTTCAATTTAGCACATGGTGGACAAGATAAAACTCAAGCTAAACCACATGTAGCTAAACCAGTAGCTAATTTTGATCCGTCGGATAAATTTTTTGATTAATGCGAGTAACGCTATCAGTAAGAGGGCGTAGAGCGGTAATGTATTTTGTTTCGGAGAAAGACACACTGTACTTTAGAGCCCTTTTGCCTTGGATTCAGTGAGTTGTATTACTTTGTAAGTTGGGCAAAAACACAGAAAGAACACGTGATTTCCAAACAAATTACATGCTGTTTTTTAAAGTACGACGAAACAAGCGGTTTGTTCCTACTGACCTTTGGGTGAATAGGGTAAATCCAAAGTAAGAAAAGGGTTGAGATATGCATATGCAAAGAGAAAAGCCACAAGAGAATCAATGTAGTGAGGCTACGGATTCTATTGTGCAGAAAAAGTGTCATGTGAAGCAAGCACGTAGATTTGTTAATAGTTGGTCTAACTCAATTACACAAAGGAGGCTGCACGAAGCAAAGGAAAATAACCGCCCGATGCAGATGGTGGGTAATAATGATTCCACCACGATTGTACAGAGAATGGGGTATGAGCAAAAAAACGGATCAACGATATACTCAGAATTAAAAGAGGACGATAGCGAGATTAGTTTTGAAGGGGCAATTCGCGATAGTGAAGAACAAGAAACAGCGATTAGTGCCCGTTTGGCTTTTAATGAAATGACAATACCCTTGGCGAATGTTCAAGCGGGACTGGGGTTTTTGGATAGAAAATTCAAAAGTACAACCGCATTGAATATACAAACATTGGATGCAACGCCAAGAGGCAGAAAAATTGGTCAGATATTAACATTTCACTTGGCTGAGCGAGCAAAAAATAAGGGGGTTCCGTATGTAATTGCAGGTGGCGTTAGTGACGCAAGAACGCCTTTTTATACCCCGCTTGGATTTAAAGATATGCTTAACGCACCGCCATGGGTCGATTTGGTACAGGAAAAGGCTGAATTGGAAAATGAATTACGAAAGGAATTGTCAAAAAAGCAAAGTGAACCACTATTAAAGCGGCATCAAGAAATATCTAAATTGATGGAGTCTAATAGAATTTACATCGCTGCAAATGATTTATCATCGAACTCAAAATCAAAAATGGATGTTGTTTGGAACACATCATTGTTTTGATTAGTAATATGGCTAAACTTTAAAGAAAGGGATTCAAGATATACGTCAATAAGCGTTAAACGAGTCAGTATATTCGATAATTCACAGTTGGGGGAGATCTTAACGGATTGAGTACGAGTACACTTTTTATCATATGATGAGTTGTAGACGTAGGCGGAAAAGGTCCGTTCATAAGCTGTTGGCTAGCCAGCTTTTTTAATCACGCTGCGTGAAACACACTCTCGGTTTTATTACGTTGTTCCAGCCTATAGTGTGATGTCTTGTTACCATTTTTTGTTGATTGAAGCGCCGAAGGCGAGTTTAGGTATGGTTTATACAGCCGCACATATCCTTGTGTGCCAATAAGTGGGTTGAAGTATGCAATTTGGCGCAGCGCATAAACGTCAAAGCATTTCGTTATTTAAGGAAAAATCAAGGGGCTAAAAGCAGCCCCTTCAGTTTGAATTAAAGTGAATAAATGTGTATTTCTCGGTTTTGTTGCTGCTCGGTAATTTCCCACACCTCGACTGCACGAGTGGTACCGCCAGTGCTTTTACAAGTAACTTCATTTACGAGCACGTTGACAACGGCGTCGTACTTGGCCTCACCGTTGACGGTGATTACATCACTGTAAAAACCGGTGTTATGGCGCTCTGTAAGCAATGTTGGGATTATACCTCTAAAAGATTTGGTGTGGCAGAAGCCATCGGGTTCGCCATTATCAATATTAAGCTGGGCTTGATAGGCAACGCTGTCATAATAACCAGGACGAAAGCCATCTGAATCAATCCAGTCTGCAACCGTCAGTTGGCTTGTGAAGCTAATTTTTGGTGCCGGTGCTAATTTGTGTCTGAGCGTTTGGCTATTACCTTGTTCGTCCGTGCAATTGGCTTGTACATATTTTACTTGGTCTTCATGTCCTCGAGGGATTTTTCCCGATAGGGTTTTGTTGGTTACTGACAACGTTACGATCAATGTGTCGGTATTTTGGTCGTACACGGCTGCGCTTTGACAAGGCGTGGGGTTGGTATAATGTGGCGTGTATACACTTAAATCATACGTAGAGCTTGATTGCGTTACCATTGCCGAAATGGGGGCGTTGTTATAATAAGTGACGCGGCCCGCGCTACCGTCAGTATCATAAATGAGTTGCGATGCAGCAGCATTATCGTTTGTAATTGTCAGTGCAATGCCTGTTGCAATGATGAGCATTAATTTTTTCATAAGTATTCCTTTTTATAAATGAAGTATGAATTAAATGTAAGTTAAGTGTTCGCTTATACAATACGGGATAATTTAATTTATGAATAATGAATTTTTTGCGAATTGTCTTTTTATAAAATAATGATTTTATCTATATTATGATGTTTATCACAGCGCTGTTTTTGTAAAAATAAACTGTGATGGTGTTAAAGAATATTTATCTAATTAATATTTAAATTTCACAACGCAGTATAATTCGCGTCCTTGTTATTGAGTCAATAATGACTTTTAAATAATAATTAAGGAAATAACTATGTCAGATAATAATTGTGGTTGTGCACCAACAGAGTCATCAACTATTTTTAACCCTGAATTTTCAAATCTTAAAATGAAAGTTGTTGAATATACTGCTGCAGCGGGTGATACCTGCTTCGATAGTTCATCGGTAGTTACGTTAGCGGCCGGTACCTGTATTAATGCAGATGATGTACAACTGACAAAAGCGAAGTTAAGTGAAGTGGTTTCACCTGAGTATTTAGATGTGGTTAATGCACTATTAGCTGGTGTTGATTTTGCGACGACGCTAAATACTTATACCGTTGATATTGCAGGGGCGATGAGTCAAGTCGATCTTAAACTTTTGATTAAGGTTAACGCTTTGACTAACCTACAAGTTGTGACACCATAACCTATAAATACGTTTGGTAAATTGACGCGGTTAGGGGTTACCTAACCGCTTTTTATATTGCTCTAAACAGCTGCGGTTGGTCTTAAAAAATCGACTAAATCGGATTTATGGTTCGGTATTTTGAATTTTCTCAATACGCTCATCAAAACTAGGATGTGTGCTTAACCAACTAGACTCATCTTGGTTCTCTGTTGCGAGTTTTTGAAACACGGCGCTCATAGCATTATGGTCACCATATTGGGCTATTAAATGCTCAGATGCATATTTATCTGCTTCCAATTCAGCCTGTTTGGAGTAACTTTGCGTTATACCAATAATGGTACCTTGCAGTAACACATCTGAAAGTGCGGTAACATCTCCTAATATGACACCTAAGCCAACAAATACGAGGGAAGAACTGACAATAGATTCCATCACATGATTGTGTTCAATATGACCAATTTCGTGTAATAAAATCGCGCTTAATTCTTGTTGATCAGCTGCCAAAGCGACCATTGCATCGGTAATAATAATGGTGCCGTTTGCCAGCGCCATGGCATTGGCTTGACCTTCCCAATTGCGAAACTCAAGTGTATACACATGCTGGGCCTCGCGTTTATTGTCGATTAATTGTGAAAAGAGTGTGCTGATCTCTTGCTGTTTAAGCTCACTCAATTGGGTTTTTGAAAGTTCAGTATCATCGAGGGTAGTCAGGGTATGCTTATCGACGGCTTGATAAACGGGCTGAGGAATGGCGACGGCAATCTTTTGGGCCAAATAGGGAATCGCTTGGGTATAAAGTTGATAACTTGCAAACAAAACAACAAGCAGGGCGCTCATTGCGATCCATAGCCACTGCTTTTGTTTTTCTTTTCGTATCCTATGTTCTAGGTTGGAGTTCATTGATAACGTTTTCCATCACTTTAATATTGTGCTTTCTGATAATTGTTTGGCTACGAAAAAGCTGAGGTAATTCGATGATGATGACAAATAAAATAATAAAAAAGCCAATGCTTGATAGGGTCGCTAAGCCGATGAGCATAAGGGCCAAATTCATTATCCCTTTTAATGTTTTACCTAGATAGAAATGATGTAGCCCAGCCGCGAAAAAATAATTTAAGACGGCATAAGTATCGGGATCTTTGACGAGCGTTTGTTCTAATTGATAGTAGCGTTTTCGGGCCTCTTGCGGTAACAATGAAACGGCTTGACGCAATGCTTCCTCTTGGTCTCTTAAACTCGAATCATCCATTTTACTCTCCTAAGGTAGAGGGTCAGATTTAACATCAACACAGTCTGGGTCGTTACAACGTCGAATGCGATTTATTCCAAGCCGTAGGCCTTTTCGTAAGCCATATTTCTCAATTGCTTGATAAGTATAGGCAGAACATGACGGTGTGAAGTTACAAGATAAATTAAAGTGTGCTTTGGCGCCGCCATTGGCCTGATAAGCGGCAATGGCACGCAGCACAAAGCGTTTAAGCACGTTTTCGACCAAGCGTCAGAATAACAGCTTCACGGCTCCAAAATAGCAAAAAGCGCTTATTTTCTATGACTTGAAATACAAGCTGCCAGCCGTCTTGTGCTTCGCGATTAAGCGTGGCTTCTAGCTTCTTTAATGGTAAACCACTTGAGCCTAATAATAACGTACCACAGCCACCTTCAACGACATGGATCACTTTATATTCATCATATTGAGTCATAATACTTCCTTGATTTTATTAATTATACAGACGTATTTTATCGTTACAGAAATAAGGAAACAACCATTTTGTTTTTTCGCGATGGGAACTATTACCTCGTCGCTCTGAATGTGCTTTAGGGTCTATGCTGAGCGTGGTGTTCGAAAACGAACTTTGGGGTAAAGTTTGCTTGGATGCTGACCTTCGTCAGGAAGACTGGGGAGTCGCTAATACCATATCTGCGTCATTAATATCTTGTCTGTGTCATGAATATTTGATTGGCATGATTAATACCTCGTCGCCCAGAACGTGTTTCAGGGTCCATGCTTGGTTAATGTGCACGGTTAAGCGCTTTGGAAATAAAGCAGATGTGGATCCTGACCTGCGTCAGGAAGACAGGGGAGTTGTTAATACCATATCTGCGTCAGGAAGACAGGGGAGTTGTTAATACCATATCTACGTCATTAATATCTTGTCTGTGTCATGAATATTTGATCGGCATGATTAACACCTCGTCGCCCTGAACGTGTTTCAGGGTCCATGCCTATTCAGCGTGCGCGGTTAAGCGCTTTAAGAGCGAGAAAGTAATCACATGTGAACGTTGATTTATCACAATGCGTAAATAGGCGCGTCTTAGTCATATTGAGTAATTCAGTGTGAGTAAATATCTATGCCTCTTGTATGTGTTGATGGAGCGGCCATAAAAATCACGGTTAATGGTGCACAACAATTAGTGAAAACCACGGATAACATCCCATCGGCGACAAAAAACAAACTATCGCAAGGAAAAAAGCCGGTATTAACGGAAGACGACGTCAAGCAGTGGCTGCAAAAGTTTCAATCAAATTATGATAATGCGGCATTTAAAGGCGGTATTGCGATGGGAAAAGTGATCTCAGGAAAACCAAATTTAACCGTTAAGGGAAAGTCAAAAACCGCATTGGTGACTAAAGATACCAAAATAATGGCGATGTTACAGGTATCTAAGCCTGCACAAGACCCACAAGGTGTGCCAGATCCCGCTCCGGTGATCAATATATCGATTGAATTTACTGATGCCGCGCAAACTAAGCTGACAATTGCGTAGTCAAGTTTGCGCTAACGTATTTGTTACTTGGCTTAAGCAGAGTCGCCTTGAGCATGTTTCAGAGTCTATACTTAGCGTGGTATTCGAAAACAAACTTAGGGGCAAAGTCTACATGGATCCTGACCTGCGTCAGGAAGACAGGGGAGTCGCTATGTTTTGTGGGAGTCGCTAATACCATATCGGCGTCATCAATATCTTATCGGCGTCATCAATATCTTATCGGCGTCATTAATATCTTATCGGCGTCATTAATATCTTATCTGTGTCATCAATATCTTGTCTGTGTAAGGAATATTTGATCGACATGATTAATACTTCGTCGCCCTGAACGTGTTTCAGGGTCCATGCTTAGTCAATGTGCACGGTTAAGCGCTTTGGAGATAAAGCAGATGTGGATCCTGACCTGCGTCAGGACGACAGGAGAGTCGCTAATATCTTATCGGCATCATCAATATCTTGTCTGTGCAATGAATATCTTATCGGCATGATTAATACCTCGTCGCCCTGAACGTGTTTCAGGGTCCATGCTTGGTTAATGTGAACGGTTAAGCGCTTTGGAGATAAAGTAGATGTGGAACCTGACCTGCGTCAGGAAGACAGGGGAGTCGCTAATGTTTTGTGGGAGTCGCTAATACCATATCTGCGTCATTAATATCTTGTCTGTGTCATGAATAGTTCATCGGAATGATTAATACCTCGTCGCCCTGAACGTGTTTCAGGGTCCATGCTTGGTTAATGTGAACGGTTAAGTGCTTTCGAGGTACAGCTGATGTGGATCCTGACCTGCGTCAGGACGACAGGGGAGTCGTTAATGTTTTGTGGGAGTCGCTAATATCTTATCGGCATCATCAATATCTTATTGGCGTCATCAATATCTTGTCTGTGCAATGAATATTTGATCGGCATGATTAATACCTCGTCGCCCTGAACGTGTTTCAGGGTCCATGCTTGGTCAATGTGCACGGTTAAGCGCTTTCGAGGTAAAGCAGATGTGGATCCTGACCTGCGTCAGGAAGACAGGGGAGTCGTTAATGTTTTGTGGGAGTCGCTAATATCATATCTGCGTCATCAATATCCTGTGAGTGTCATTAATATCTTCTCGGCGTCATCAATACTTTTCCTATGTAACGCGCTCCTTGTGAGTGGCCTAACAGACATCAACAATTTTAACAGCTGATTTTATCGTAAAGAGGAAGCAATATGGGATTTTTATCAACTCTATTCTCTACCAATACACAAGCCCCCATGGTTGCCATTGGCACATTATTAGATGAGCTTTTTACCAGTGATGAGGAAGCACTTAATCTGGCAATATTAAAGCAACGAGTCGCTCAGCAGCCTAATTTAGTACAAAACACCGTTAATCAGGTGCAAGCCTCTCACCGCAGTTTGTTTGTTGCAGGGGCGCGGCCATTTTTAATGTGGGTGTGTGGCCTCGGGTTTTTATTTGCATTTGTGATAAACCCCATTTTGCAATGGATTTGGCCCGGTATCGGCACTCCGAATTTGCCTTTAGATGCCATGCTAGAACTCACGCTCGCGATGCTAGGTTTAGCGGGGCTGCGTACTGTAGAGAAGTTAAAAGGCGTGGCGAAATAAGTGTGAAATGTTGCCAAATATCGACCAATTACCGTGTCACGTTTGTAGTCGCAATTAATTTAAAATTTAAAATTTAAATTCACAGCCATCGGTTGATGGCGTCTTCATTGTACAAAAAGATAAATACGTACACATCAGTTGGGACTGATGTGGCGGAGCCGTGGCAAAGGCTCACTGTCTTTTGGGGAACAAGTTTGGCCCACAGGTTAAGTTCCCAACCACGGCGCTTGTGGGTATGCCTTTAAAATAATCGAACTTGTTCCCCATCCCTTAAATTCTTGCCGACTCGGCGCTTAAGAATATGTTTATTCAACGAAAGGAAACATTATGTCTCAATACAAAACCCCTGACGTCTACGTTAGAGAAAAGTCGATTTTGCCTCCTTCAGTGGCGGAAGTCGCTACGGCAATCCCCGCGTTTATTGGCTATACCACAACACAAGATCAAGAGGATTCAACGAAAGCTTTATTTGAAAATATGCCAGTGCGCATAAAAAGTATGGTTGAGTTTGAAGGTCATTTTGGAGGGCCGCATCAGGAAGGCTTTACCGTTATACCGAACTCTACGGGTGGCTTTGATATTTTTGAAAGTGACGACGATACAGATAATACTAATGATACAAACAACCCGTTAATTGCGGCTAAGTTCTTTTTGTATCAAGCAGTAAGCCACTTTTTTTCTAATGGGGGCGGCGCGTGTTACGTCGTGAGCGTTGGTTTAGCTAAAAACGGGTTAATTGATGCGAAGGATAAGTTTGTCGCGGCAATCAATTTGTTAAATAAAGTCGATGAAGTTACGTTAATTTCTTCTCCAGAAAGCATAGGTTTAGATAAAGTAGATCATTATGAAGTGCAAAATACCGCATTAAAACATGCAGCAAAACGCATGGATCGATTTGGGTTGGTTGATGTGCAAATGCAAGGCCCGCAATCAGGCAGCTCCGAAAGCGAAAATGATGCTCAAGAATTGCGAGCAAACATTACGCAGGGCCTAAAGTATGGTGGTGCGTATTACCCATATCTGCAGACAAATATAGCGCGTAGTTATGCCGAAGAAAGTGTTAAAGTCCACTCTTCAGTACCCGTGGTTATCAATAATACCCCTAGCTATAGTTTAGAAGTCTTTTTAGGCGCTAAGGACTCTACTGCAATTATGTCAGTGATTGATGATAATTATACTTATACGTTAGGGGATGTCACTCACGTCGCCCATGTAGATCAAGTATATATCAAAGCAACAGCAGGCCAATATTATTCATTAAAAGGACTTTATGAAGTCGAATTTGATTCAACGAATAAACAATTTAAGAAGAAGGAAAGTGGCACTTATTTTGCTGCAGCCAATGTAATGTATGGAGAGCCTACAGGTGGTGTACACAAGCTCTCTGATTTAGGGGACCCAAATTATCCATTTGCTTCAGCTGAAGTGTATAACATGGTTAAATCTCGTCTCGCTAAAAATTATCTTGTGCTTCCTCCGTCGCCGGCAGTAGCTGGTGCCATAGCGAAAACGGATAAGGAACGCGGAGTATGGAAGGCACCCGCTAATGTCGCATTGGCGCAGGTGTTGGCTCCGGTACTCGCCATTGACAACGACGACCAAAAAAATCTGAACGTTGATGCTACTTCCGGCAAATCAATTAACGCTATTCGCAGCTTTGTGGGTAAAGGCACTTTGGTTTGGGGCGCTCGTACGCTTGCAGGTAATGACAATGAATGGCGTTATGTATCTGTCCGTCGTTTGTTTAATACTGTCGAAGAGTCGATTCAAAAAGCCACGCACTTTGCGGTATTTGAGCCAAATACACCGTTTACCTGGCTAAAGCTTAAAACCATGATTGAAAGCTACCTCGAAAATCTGTGGCGAGCAGGCGCATTTTTTGGTGAAACTCCAGAGCAAGCATTCTTTGTCAATGTGGGTCTGGGCCAAACGATGACTGAAGATGATATTAACAATGGCATTATGAATATCGAAATCGGTCTAGCTGCGGTGCGACCAGCAGAGTTTATCGTCTTGACTTTCTCACATAAAAGCATAGAAGGCTAAGCCCTCTAACTCAATGATTGGGTGAGGTTATGCATTCAATCAATACACCCACTCAATCAATCTCATTTCTTATGGGCAGATGCTGCTCACACAATACAAATTTTGGAGTTTATATATGGCTACAGCAAGAACGGATATTGAAGCGGAGTATCCTATTCCAGTTTACCGCTTTGTGGTAAGTTTTGGCGAAGAGAGTATCCCGTTTTCAGAAGTTTCTGGGCTAGATATTGGTGTTGAAACAATTACTTATAAAGATGGTCATGGTAAAAAACACATGCCTGGCCAACCGACAGATGTGAATATCACCCTTAAGCGCGGCTTAGTACGTCAAAAAAGTCAATTTTACGATTGGATTTCGTCGATTAGCCTAAATTTGGTGGATAAAAAAGACATTACCATTTCATTGACGAATGAAGATCGCTCCCAACCGTTAGTAACGTGGAAAGTGATTAATGCCTTCCCTAAAAAGCTTACAGCGCCAAGCATTAATGGCGGCTCAAATGAAGCCAGTGTTGAGTCACTAGAAATGATGGCTGACGATATTAAAATCGAATTCCATTAATCATTACATTCTCCTTGTGTCAGGCACTTCGGTGCCTTTTTAGGACATATTATGATCCAAGATCTAGGCATTCCTTTAGTAGGGTATCGATTTGCAGCAGTGATCATGACTGCCGGCATTCCTAACCCTATAGATATATTCTTTAAAGAAATTAGTGGACTAAAGTCAGCTCGAGGCGTGGAGCGTAGCGGAAATCGCGTATCTATCGCCAATACAAAGCAAGCACGGACTTTGGTCCTTAAGCGTGGGGTATTGAAAGTACCAAGCACGGTACAAGAAGGTAATTTAGTGAATTTGAATTACTGGGATATGTACATGATGCGTAACGATATTCTAATTACATTATTGAACGACAATAATTTGCCGCTCAAAGCATGGTTTGTACAACGGGCGTTTTTAGAAAGTTGGGAGTGGGACAGTCTGGACGCAACTCGGAATGATGTTCTGATTGAGTCTATGAGTTTTAGTTATAGCGACTTAAAGTCAGTATCGATCCCAATTCCCTAATGATGTGAGAATGCAAAGGAGAGAGCGTGGACATTAAATGTGATCAAATTCAAGTTAAAGCAAAGTTAAAGACACAAGAACCGACTTCGAGTTCAGCTTCTGCCGATGTGGATAATGGCGAAATTAATGAGGCATTAACACCGGATGAAAATTGTGAATGTGCCCCTGAGAATGAAACACTCAATGAAGATGATTTAGCCAGATGGTCAAGCAGTGTTGCTGTGGACCTTAAACGCTATGTTGATCTTAAATTTGCACAATTTGTAAGACAAAAGAGGCCATAGATAATATGAAAAATAATGGCATAACCGCGGATGGTTTACCGCTTTGTAAAATTACCTTCTATACAAAAGTTGAACGCGGAGCAGGGAATAAAATTGCTGAATTGACGCTCCCTTACGATTCTAATTCTTTGCAAAGTTCGTACAAAAATAATGTAACCAGTTCAAGCGTTGTGGGGGCCGAAAGTGGTGCCAGTCAATATCAAAAGTCGGCACCATCTACTTTGAAAATGACTTTTTTATTGGATGACTCCGTTGTTGAAACACCCAATCAATTGCTTCAGCGTGTAATGGGTGACAATACGACTGAAACACATATAAAAACGTTATTGAAATATGGCACTGCGGTACAAGGGAAAACCCATGTGCCTGCGTTTGTGACAATTACCCCACTCAATATGGCACTTAATGCGGGCGCTGATGGCAGCTTTAGCGGTATGTTTTCCGAGGTAGAAGTCAAAAATGAGCTCGTTGATAGCAAAGGCCGCCGGGTGAAGGCCCAAGTGAGTTGTTGTTTGACGGAATGTTTATCAGAGAAAGAAATAAAATTAAAGTCAGGGAAAAGCTCACCAGATTTAACGCATATTTTTCAGCTTAAAGCAGGTGATAAGGTGTTGGTACAGGCGGCGCAGATCTACGGCTCTGCGCAATTTGTTCACCACGTTGCATCAGCAAATAATCTGGCATCAGTGCGACGGGCAGAGATCGGTCAGCAGATAACTTATCCCCCGTTGGAGCGATAGCATGGATATACGGTATACCATTACAGTGGCAGGTAATGCGGTATCTGAAAAAGTCGCCGTGCGAGAGATAAAAACGTGCATGGGAGTGAATCAAATTTCGCAACTGACGCTACTCATTGAAGATGGTGATATGGCGGCCGAGTCGTTTTTTACGACGGATGCTGATTTATTCAAAATGGGCAAGGAAATTGTTGTCAAAGCGGGGATTGCAGAGGCGCAGCAGCAGATAATTTATATTGGCGTTATCACCGAACAATCGATTGGTTATGACCGTGCAACTTACCTTCAGGTGATTGCGCGTGGCGACGTTAATAAGCTTTGCCAAGCAAAGCTAAGTAAATTGTATGACCCAAAAACATCAGATACTGACATCATAACGGATTTGCTATCTGGAGTTGGGGCGACAGCAGGTAAGATTGCTAAAAGTGAGATTAAACACCACCAATTTCTAATGATTGAGCAATCCCCGTGGGATATGTTGATGCATCGGGCTTTGGTGAATGGCTTTGTCTTATGCGATGAAGGCAAAGCTGATGTTGTTGACCTTAAAAAACACCAACCAGGCACCCATACGTTTAATTTGGCAATGGATGGATGTATTGACTTTGAGCTGTCTGTAGACACAAGCAGCCATTTAAAGAAAACACAATACACCGGTTGGGATATAAAAGAGCAAGCCTTGCTTGCGAATGCAGATCCTCTTGCGAGTAGTTACAAATATCCAAAACATGCAGATGCAGATGCCGCGTTTAGTTTGCCTGCTCAGTTATGCCATGCGCAAGCCCCCGTTGATAAAACTGAGCTTGCCGCGAGTGCAACAGCGGAGGTCAATTTTCGTTTATTGGATATGTACCAAGGTCGCGTTCGCATTGATATGTCGAGTAAAAAAGCATTAAAAGGGGTGAAATTACTCGATGCGTTAACTGTATCTGGCGTTGGCAAGCTCAGTGCTGGAGAGTATTTAGTGGGGGAAATTCACCACCATATCAGTGACAGAGGCTGGTACTGTGAATATGTATTGGGTGTGCCATTAACACGAACACTGTGGTCACCATGGCAGACGTTACCTCCAGCAGCCCCTGTTATGGCAAAAGTGGCCGCTTTTCAAAAAGATGATGAAGCGTTACAACGCATTCCGGTGTTATTACCAACGGCAACCAACAAGAAGGTCGTTTGGGCGCGATTGTTAACGCCGTTTGCAGGCAAAGAGGAAGGCGTTTTCTTACCGCCAGACCTTGATACTGAAGTATTGGTGGACTTTATTGGAGGAGATGCGCGTTATCCTGTGATTATTGGTGCATGTCATAACCCAAAAGTCATGCCGCCTTTTGCATATGATGATAAAAATGAACAGCGGGGCATCTTTTTTAAAGAACCAGCGTTGGCTGTTCAATTTACATTAAAAGAACCGCACTTACTGCTTAAAGGTAGCAAAGATCAAACAATTACCTTTGGGCAAAAGCAAGGCTATGCCCTTGCGCAAAAAGATATGGCCACGATAACAGCAAAAGACACGCTTAATTTGATGAGTAAAGATAAAGCGATGGTTGATTTAAGTAAAGATATTCACCTCAAAGCGGATGGCAATGCCACCATAGAAGCCAAAGCGACAGACGTTAAATAGTACATAAAGGAAAAATTCATGTCACAAAGTGCATTTTTAGGACAAGGCTGGGCGTTCCCTCCACGCTTTGCAACCTCCGAGTCAGGACCCGCTATAGCGTCAGGTGAAGTTCTATTGCAACAAGCCATTTATTTGGCGTTGCACACGCTCATTGGCGAACGTCCACTGTGGCCCGAAATGGGTTCTGGGTTGTCTAGTTTTACTTTTTCAGAAGCCGCAGAGCAAAGTTTAGCAGACCTAAAACAAGAGATAGCGACTGTATTACTTAATTATGAGCCAAGGATCACATTACAAGACATTGTATTTGATAGCTCAGCGTTATATGACGGCATACTCACTATTGAATTGCAGTATTTGATTCGCCAAACCAATAGTCGCAGTAATATGGTTTTTCCTTTTTACCTACTTGAGCAATCTGTATAGCTTCATTGATTGTTACTTGGGCTAAAAGAGTTCACGTTTTACACCTCTCGTTCAATGCGCAACGCTTTTGAACTGCATATTCAACATCGCTTCGTACGCTAAATATGACGTTAACCTAATCGTACCGAATTTTTCGAGTTTATGCGCTGTATTCATTTCGTGGTTATTGCAAAACCAGCACCTTAGCTTGGATTTGTAGGCATTGCTTTAATTTTAGAATGATAACTTAAGGTTTTATCATGACTGAAAAGTCTAATTATCCTGTACATATATTATCCCCTTTACACCAAGGGTTAAGCCAATCTCAGCGTCGTACAGAGCCACTGTCGAGTGCTTTTTTTCAAATTGAAGCACGCACGATTGAGCAGTGGTTGGTGTACCTGCAACAGCTAGCAAAACAAGTACGTTTTATTGATGAAGCAAGTGTGCCGAATTTACAGACTTGGGAGCAGGTTTTACCTGATGCCAATCAGTTAGCATCATTAGCCAACATGCTAAAAAACCAAGTTGTTAGTACTGATACTCAGGCATTGGCGAGTCGACCTGATCTGGCGTTATTGCTGACGTTCATTGATTTGTTACAACATACAAGTGCACAATTTAATGCGTTTGTGAGTCGGCATTTGGATCATTATTTTCATGATGTATTGCGTTTTACCAAGCAAGTTGCGCAACCGGATAGTGCGCATGTTGTTATTACACTTGGTGATATCGCCTCAATGACGCTTGCTGAAGGGATTGAGTTTGATGGTGGTAAAGACAGTGAAGGTAATGCACTAATTTACCATACAACGACACCAGCAGCGATTAATCATGCCCAAGTTGATTTTGCAGCCACCTTAAATCGGGTGATCACATCAGAGTCGGGTCAACAGGCATCATTGCAGGTGGCACGCAATGTCATCTTTGATGCTCAAACAGGGCAAATACTTGAACAGAGTGTGCCAAGCTTAGGGACGTTATCAACCGAAGAAGGTCAACCTGAGGTTGAGCTAGGGTTTAAAGTCGCCTCTCAAGATCTGTTTTTGCTAGGCGGCGAGCGCGTAGTCACATTGCAGTTTGCGACGGATAGGCTGGGAAGTACGCCCGTAAATGTATCCGATTGGCAGAGCGTATTTGATATTTATGCCAGTACTGTAGATGGACCAAGGTTATTGGCTGCTGATACGTGGGCATTTGAAAGTCATGCGCAAAGTGT
This sequence comes from Pseudoalteromonas sp. MMG005, assembly GCF_018101015.1. Taxonomy (NCBI): domain Bacteria; kingdom Pseudomonadati; phylum Pseudomonadota; class Gammaproteobacteria; order Alteromonadales; family Pseudoalteromonadaceae; genus Pseudoalteromonas; species Pseudoalteromonas sp. MMG005. Next base: position 72,837 of record NZ_JAGJEK010000007.1, read on the forward strand.
TGACCAAACTCGACTTCAGATCACCTTATCGCCTTTATTCCCTGCGTTATCTCCAGCTGATGATGAATATATTGGTGGCCATTTGCATTTACCCTATTTATCGTTTGTATTGAAAAGCGATGCATATTTGTCGGTTTATGGTGAACAAGCATCGAATCAAGGGTTACTGAGCCAAATTGGCATAGAGCATATTAAACTTAATGTGAAAGTGACTGGCGCATCAGGGGTTATTGCGAGTAATAGCGAAGGCGCACTGGATACACAAAAGCCGTTTGATCCTTTTGGTCTAGACCCTAGGCTTGCGGCTAAATTTCATTTTACCCATCCAGAGTTATTGTGCAAAGACATTACTTACGCCAGCTTATCGTTTACTTGGTTAGATAGACCCAGTGACTTTAATACGTATTACAAGCCATATAGCTTCTACCTCTTTACTCAAGCGGATCAATCACAGAACTCTGAGTTCTTTAATGAAAGTGGCCGTTGTACTGTGGAAGCGTCTGATTCGACTCGCGCGGAAGAAAAGGTATGCAGTGCTGTGACGTCGTTTGACTTAAACACATTATTAGATAGTACGTGTGATTGTTTAATTTGGCCCGATAGCGAAGTGAAGATTTATCAATCGGACAAAGCGCTGGGAAGTGAGTTAGCATCAGAAGCACTTTCTGGGAAAGGACACAGCACGAAACTGTTTTATGATGATTATGATCAGGATACATTGCCAATCGTTGTCAACAATAAAGCCGCAAATACCATAGAGTTTACGACAGCCGATAATAATGTAGCGGCAGACTATGGCACGTTGCCAATGGCTGAATTAGATGCGAGGCAGTGGCCAAAATGGTACAGCCTCGAATTAACCAGCCAAGATTTTGGTCACAAAGACTACACACGTGTTGTGGAGTACTTTGCTTATCAAAATGGCATAGCGTTGGGTAAATCACCAGATAACTTCATACCCATTCAGGTTTCTCCCCCTTATACACCGCATTTGGAATTAGTTCAGTTGAATTATGAATGTGAAAGCGTCACTAGCGCCCATAGCGCGGTAGTTGGGAATACCATTTGGCTTGAGCATATAGCGCCTATTGGTCGCCAAACACTAGCATTGAATCGTATGGCACAGGCTAAATTGTTGCCAGAAATTGATAAATTAGGGTATCTCTATATTGCTTTAAAAGACGTTGTGTCTCCTGGGCAAGTGAGTATGTATTTTCAAATAGATCCCATCGATGGTTATAACATGGGGCACTCGCCTAAATTTTTGTGGGAATATTTTGATAATGGTCATTGGCAGCGATTAAAGCGAGAAGATTCACAAGGCGAGGCAGGCGAAGGGCGTATTTTGCAAGATAGCACTTATGATTTACTTGACTCGGGTATCATTATTTTTTATTTACCAAAAGTTGGCTTGGAGAATAGCTTTAATCATGATGGCCGGCTGTGGCTTAGAGCAAGTATTGAGTATGACTCCGTTGAATACCCGACCAATGAGTCTTCAATATATCCCATTTATTCACGCATACGTGGCATGTTCACACAGGGTGTAGAAGTCACATTAAAAAGTATTGAACACCCACAAGCACATTACGAGAAACCCTTATCGGCCGAGCAAATTGTAAAGTTAGCGCAACCAGATCCAATGGTTAAGCAAATTAGCCAGCCTTATCCAAGTTATGATGCCAAAGTCACAGAAACGACAGCAGCATTTAATCAAAGAGTAAGTGAGCGTTTACATCATAGGGGAAGACTGTTAACAGCGTGGGATTTTGAACATTGTGTATTACAAACTTTCCCACAATTACATTCAACACGAGCGGTACATACTTCCCAAGGGGTAACCTTGATTGTGATCCCATTAAATTATGATCCAGATGTGTTGCAACCAAAGGCACCTCGATATTTAAAACGAGAGGTACTTAATCTGATTGAAGCGCTCACAGTACCTGGGTTAGCTGTGAAGGTTGAAGATCCAAATTATGTAGAGGTGCAAGTAGAGCTGATTGTAAAAATTAATCCGCTTTATGATATCCAAAGCTCTGTTATCGAGCTCAATCAACTGGTCATAGATACATTAACACCGTGGAATAAGTCAGAGTCCGAATTGTCAAAAACGATTTATTTAACAACGTTAGCCCAAGTGTTAGAACAACATGTTGCGGTAGATATGATCCAAGTGATCAGAGCGAAACGCGCGGGTGACAATCAGAACGAATATAGTGCATTAGCACCAAAGGATGCGCAAGAGATCCTAGTACCGGCTCGCAACCATAAGATTTCATTAGCCAGTGTCTCGGGCGATGTGTTTGAAGGCATTGGTAAATGGGAAATTGAGCATGACTTTAAAGTGCAGTAATACAGCAACCCCTTGCTAATCGAATACATAACATTGCGACGCAAAGCTTAAAAGAAAGTTTTCACAGCTTTTCGGTCAGCGCGTCTTGCGTATATCACCTCTATTTTATTAGGTAAATTATGGTTTCTAATCCATTGAAAATCTCTAATGATCTTGTTTTGCATCGTGGACAAGATCTCGAGGGATTGAGAGTACAAGCACTTGAGCGGCTGCAACAATTTGCACCAAATACGTGGACTGATCACAACCGTTTTGATCCCGGTATTACGTTACTGGAGGTATTAGTCTATGTCCTGTCAGATTTAAGCTATAAATTCAGTTTTCCTGTAGAAGACCTGTTGTCTCGTGCAGAAAGTGATGCGAATCGCGGGCAGCAGTTCCTCGCACCAGAAACGGTTCTATTCAGCCATTGTGTGACAGCTGATGATTATCGGCGCTTATTTTTAGATATTGCAGAAGTAAAAAATGTGCATGTCAAAGACATAAATACAGGAACGGGGAGCGCTAGCGATACCTTTGATTTGATGATTCAGCTGTATCAAAGTAGTGATGAAATACGTGCACAAGTCATCAGTAAAATCCATCAAGCATTTATCAGTAACCGAACTGTTAATCATCAACTCGGCCAAATTGGCTTTTATGGGGTGGAAGATATATTACTGACTGTCAGCTTAGATTTAAACAACGTCGATGATGTAGTTGAAACGCTGGTGGACATTTTTCGACTGATAGACAATGAAATATCACCGAGTGTTCCTCAATATACCGCGGCGCAACTACAGCAAAAAAACATCAGCTTAGAGCAAATTTATAATGGACCAAAGCTAAATAATGGGTTTGTATTAGATTCAGATTTAGCGAACACAGCCCAAAAACGGCATCTTTATAGTTCAAATATTCTCAGTGTGCTTGATGGCCATCCACACATCGCCAATATTAGTGAATTTAAGTTTATAACCGCATCATCTCAGCAAGGGTATGAATATTGGCAAACAAAAATCCCGCCAAATGCAAATGGTGATGTGTGCCTGCCTGCGTTATTTTTCCAAAGCCCACAGTTTTTTGATGCAATCAATATCACCATTGAACAGCAAGCTTACACGTTAACTACAGATGAAAAAGTTCGAATTCGTGCTGCGTTAGATACATTCAAATCGGCACCGTTGAATGAAAGAAATATATTATTAGCGCCGCATAAACAAGGTGAGCATCGTCCATTGAGTCACTACGATTCATTGCAACACGAACTACCAAAGGTGTTTGCGGTTACCGAAAAAAGCTTAGATCAACTTATTGACTCAGGGCAAAAAGCACAGCTGTTGCAGTTTAAAGGTTATTTACATTTATTCGATCAGATACTAGCGGACCAACACAAGCAACTTGATGTGCTCCCCCATATTCTGGCATTGCCAAGCCCAGACAGCTATCAGGTTATTGCATCTTTATTAGATGACATGCTGGCCAGTGAGTCAATTAATCAAACGCAATGTGTGGCATTTTGGACCTGTGTAAATGCACTACCTCACTCTCAATTGAGTCAGGCACTGCAAGGAATTAGTGGCTTAGCGCATCTAATTACTATGTCAATTGAAACGTATCAGAATGAAGGTATGCAGCGTACCTTAGAAGCGCATTTTAGCTTAGCCCAACTGACGCGCCTCAATCGCAGTACAGCACACTTATTGGCCCGTTTTTGTATTACAGTACCAGACCCTAATTCATTGAAGTACCAAAATGTTTTTGCCTTGTATGGGACTGAACTTGCAAACAATGAATTAGATCAAAGTGGTGAAGAATGTTTGGTGGCTCGCTTAGTTTTACTTCGACAGTATATTGATAAATGTCGATTACTCAATGAAATAGGGGAGCTTGGGTGCCAGCGAGGAATGGGGTTTAATTATTTGTCACGTTTACCACACTGTGATCAATTAGCTGGGCTCAGTAAATATATTATGCGACATATTGGGCTCTCCCACCCAGGACAAATGCCGCTTGCGACCAATAACAAGGAAAGCTTCTATTTGCTTGAATCAAGCTTGCTTAATACCGATTTAAAAACCGGTAGCATATCTGAACAGCCCTTAGTGACTCAGCTACATTTTATTTTGCCAGATTGGCCGACGCGGTTCCAAAACCTTGAATTTAGAGCCTTGGTGTCTTCTCAAATTAGGATGTATACACCACTGCATCAAAGTGCCCAGAGTATGTGGTTGGACAAAGAAACTACGAGTCTTTTTGAGCGGCTGTATTATGGGTGGCTGAATTTTTATGGCGAAGCTCAGCGGAGCCGGTTCATGCAATTCAATGAGTCTGTTATTGCGGTTGCAATGAGACTGAATACGCTATTAAAGCAGTTTCTTAGGCTACCAATAGATGCGGCATCGGACAGCGCCGAGCATCGTTGGATGCTGGCTTCATTGATTATAAATGAAACGAATGAGGAGGCTGATTTCGAGACCATTAAGCAAGTCATGTATGACATATTACAGACGTACTCAGAACAGACATTATCAGATGAGCTCGAGATCGACGGCGTCGTTTTATCCGAAATTCATCGTTCAGTTACCGCTATTATTGCAAACGAAAACTTTGAATTTCCAATCGGTTTTAGCGCGGATACAGTATTTTACCTGACCGCCCAGCACTGTATTGACGAAATATGTAAACCTAGCCTGTTAGACAGCGCTAATAATCATCGCCGTTTTACTGTGGGTTATACCCCATTGCCATATTTAACGCCTATTTCACCGGTTTCACTTTCAAAAATAAACCCTACAAGCCCAGAGGCTTCTAAATTTACTGTCGCCAAAAGTACGGCAAATCGAATCTAATCAAGGAACTACTTATGACTACCTCAACTGAGCAAGATATTGAGTCGAGCACCGAATCATCAACGCCAGCACCTGAAAGCCGTGCGTCATTAATTGGCAAATTTGATGATTTACAAACCCCGACAGGTGATGATTTTGAGTCATTAATTCGCTCTAGCTTTAACCAAGTGGATGATCCCTTAAAAGTGACAGGCGCCGGTGACGATGAAACGTTGGAAGTGACTGCGCCTCTGCATATAAAGTGCAAAGACTTGGCGCCAGGTTCAACGGCACCTAGCGCGAACATTACCATAACACCAGAGCAACTGATAGTTGCAGGAGCCGATGCTGAAGCAACCATGGTGAAAGTTACGGCAGACGCTGTGTCAGTGGGCGAAAGTGGTAATTTCACGGCCAGTGCAAACACGTTAAATGCATACAACGTATTAGAAGTGAACGCAGATACCTCAATGGTCAAAGTGACTGGTGATATTAAAACGCAGTCACTGACAAGTGAGTCGGCTCACATGACAACGGTGCAAGCTGATCAAGTAAACACTGAAAAGTTAATTGTTACCACAAATACGACCTTAGGTCCGAACACCACGGCAGAGCAGTTAAATGTTAGTGGTGCAACTACGCTGAAGGACAGCTTAGCAGTTACTGGGGCAACCAATCTTGAGGGTAACCTCATTGCGAATAATGCTATTTTTAATCAACATCTGGAGGCACATAAGGCGCTGGGTGTTGGTATCAATAAAGACAGTACTAAGGCAATACTGCATATTAATAAATCAAGCAGTGACATGGATGCATTGCTACGTGTTGATGATGAGAATAATGATGACACGCCGTTCATTATCGACTCTGAAGGTAAAGTGGGTATTAATACATCTATGCCTGATAGTCATTTGCATGTGGATGGATCGTTTTTAGTTGGCGTCAGTAAAGACAGCGCCACAGTACACCTTAAAAATGATGGGCCGAGTCAGTTTAATAACGAGGTGAAAATAGCACAAGGGCTTACAGTACAAGGTGGTGTATCAGTAGGAACGTCGCTGGGAGCTGTTGCACAAGGTAATGCAGCCATATCGGGAAAAGTCGGCCTTGGCACGCATCAACCTGAGGCATTGCTGGATATTCATGCGGCGCAACCAGGTAGCATGCTCAACATGCAAAACGGTGATGATAAGTATATTAAAGTCACGAGTGCACCTGTGACCGATGAAACAGAAATAACGCTATATAAGCCAACTAAAATAGCACAAGATTTATATGTATCGGGCCGGGCGACCAGTCAAACATCTGTTGTCGAGGGCAGCTTAACCGCACAGAATACAGAGGTAGAGACGCTTCATGTTTCAGACTCCGCAACGGTATCAGGGCTCACTCAAAGTAAAACATTACTAGTGGGAGAACAATCAGGCACCACGGAGCCTGAACGCGCAGCAGGTGCTTTGATTAATGCCCCATTGACTGTTAAGCACAGCGCTCAATTTCAAGATATTACTGCAGCAACAACTTTGCAGGCGACTGACGCAGTGATACGTGAACGGTTAAATGTAGGTCATGCACAAGGTCAAAGTAACGCGCGGGTTAGTATTAATGCGCAAGGTGCAGATGAAACCACGTTACTCATCAAAGATGATGAAGATAAAGCACTCTTACGTGTTAAGAAACAAAAAGTCACACTGGGCAGTGAGGGGGGGAGTTTACCTCTTTGTGTTGAAGGCAGCATGCATGCGACAGGCAAAGTCAGCGCACCATCACTCGATATTTCAGGACATGTCAATGCCAATACTTCGCTGGTTAATGAACAAATTAAAGTTGCCGCGTTATCGTATGCTCATGGGTTTACGACGTCAGCCAAATTTGCTGTACTGGCGGATGAGACGACGACATCAGGCATCGATGTCAGTTATAAAAACGGCAATGCAACCACCTCAGTGTTGGTAAATAAAGCGGAGTATGTGGGGGTTCATAAGGCAGATCCGCAAGTTCATTTTCATGTCGGCTCAGAAAGTATGTTTGAGGGACATGTTACGCTTCGAAACACGCTAGACATTACACAGAGCGAAAATAGCCTACCGGCTTTTCGTGCCAGCTTAACACAGACACAAGTTGGTTCCGATGCAACGGATGCTCAGTTTATGGTGTATGGCAACACCGAGTTACGCGGCGCGTTTAGTGTCTTCAGCGATGATGGCGATTTTATTCGTACTAACGACTCTCAGTTGCAGTTAACGCAACTTGGTGTTGAACCGGTGTTTAAAATCAGTGATGAGACAAACGCTCAGGTGATTTATGCGCAACCAGGAAAGTTGGCAATTAATCAAGCCATCGATGTGAATAGTGCCGACTTTTCTCTCACGGGTGAGGCGAAAATAACCGGAACACTCGCAATTGAAAATCCTGAGCTAGCATTGCAGGTGAAAGGTCGAACAGATATAGAAGACAAATTACAGGTCATTGGTGAAACGGCGTTACGAAATGGCCTTGATGTCAGTGTCACAAACAACACCGCTGAGGCGGCAAAAGACGCATTGTCGGTATCAGGTTCCAGTGTGTTGAATGGCACATTAACGGTAAGTGAGGCGACAGACATAGCAGATACCCTCACAGTGGGTAAATTGGCGCGATTAAATGACGCGTTAACTGTGACTGCGCATACACAACTCAATGATACAGTGACCGTAGAGGGCGTACTTGTTGCACAAAGTAACGTCGTTATTAAAGGGCAAGTGGGTGATAATGCCTTAACGGTTGATAATAAAGCTGTATTTAGAGATGACGTGAGCATCGGCGGTGATCTGAGCTTAACACCTTACGAAGCATCAGCACGGGTTCATATCTGTGAACAGCAAGCGCAAGCGTTACGCATAGATCACCATAATGGTGAGGTGGGGTTAGTATTCTCACAAGGAAACTTGGGCTTAGGGCTAGAGCGACCAGAGTACATGCTGGATGTGGCTGAGGACAGTCGTTTCCATAAAGATTTAACTGTGTCAGGGCGTGTGGAAATTGATGACAGTTTGCATGTAAATGAATACGCCAGCTTTCGTAGTAACTTGAATGTTTATGGTAATACGGAGCTATTGGGCGAGGCCCGTGTAGGTTTAGCATTTCATCATCAGCAAGATGATTCATCGTCAGCGAGGTTAGGTAATGCGCAATTAAGTATTGAACAAAACCATTTTGATAAAGCGTTGGCTGTTTATCACCAAGGCAGTGACCCCGTGGTTTTCAAAGAGGGCCGATTGGGTATTGGGACAGAAGACCCCCGAGCACACTTAGATGTGACTGGCAATGTTACTGTAACAGGTGATATTGAGTTAGACGGTGTGTTAAAAGGGGCGGGTCGTTTAGAGTGTTTAGACGGCGCAAAGATTTTTGGGGATGTTGAATTACGTTCTGATTTAACCGTAAGTGATGACGTTCTACTCAAAGATAGCTTAACAGTCGAAGGCCATGCTGTATTCACACGTAAAGTTCGCGTGGAAGGAGACAGTGATTTTGTCAAAAATGTCGCCGTTGCTGAATCTCTCACTGTAGAGAAACGTACTAGCTTGAAGGATGATTTACATGTTGGCAAGCATGCGACTATTCAAGGTGGCGTTAATATTGAAGGTTTAGAAGCCGACAGTAAAGTATTGATAAAACCAGACACAGCACTGATGGGTTGTTTGCAGGTGAATGGTCCAGCTGAGTTTAACACGACCTTGAGTACAAGGTCGTTGAGTGCGCAAGATACATTAAATATAGGAGATACGCGAGCGTCAGCAAAATTGGCAATAAATAGCGAAGAAGGGTTAGCTGGGTTAGATATTGCGATAAGTGGTGACACGCAGCTACACCTCAATTGTGAAGGTCAATTAGGCTTAGGCACAGCACAAGCAAGTCATAAACTGGATGTAAATGGTGATGCGCGAATTAGTGAAGCCCTTTCGGTTGAGGGACGTTTGGAGGTAGGCAACGGTGCGCAAATAGCGGGGGATTGTCAGATTCAAGGCGCGTTATCGGCTGATGATTTATCTATCTCAGCGGTCAACTTACCAAATAGTCCGACGATTAATATGATTTCTCAAGACCCGCTACTCGGTGGTGAACAAACGTCAAATAACACATTGGCCACGCAATCAGCGGTAAAAGCGTATATTGATGAGCATACTTGGCAGTTGAGCCATGGTAAGAAAGTCATCGCGATTCATGATCAGCAAGAGTTTGATGCCGTGTTTGAACGTGGCACGTTGAATAATGTGACTATTTTACTCTATCCACACAACAGTCACCCTCAAGTAACTCGTGCGTACAAGCTTAATCAAGCTGTAGAAATAGGCTCAAATGTGAGTATTGTCGGCTTTAACGAGCAAGAAACACGTATTGTTAAAGCACACCCAGGGTGTCGCTTTGTTCTGCGGGGAGAGCGAGACGCGAAGGTGAAAAATGTACAGATGAAAGGCTTCACTTTTGACGGTACGATTGCCGGTGAACCATCTCGCTTTGAAGGCAGTGGTGGCGCGTTTAGTTTACGTTATGTCGAAAATATTCAACTTAACTGTGTGATAGAGCATCATTGTGTTAGCCATGATGGTGGTGCGATATATGGAGATGTCGAAGCGACTGAGGTACAAGCGTTGAACATTAGACAATGTAAAGCGGGTCGCCAAGGGGGAGCCGCCTATGGCTTGAAATACTCAACAATTGATGCTCAATTTTGCCAAGCTGAACGTGGAGGTGCTGTGGCACATTGCGATAACAGTGAAGTCTTGGCAAAACATAACAGCGCGTCGCTTTATGGTGGGGGGGCGTATAAATGTGAGAACTTAATGTGTACAGGCCACTGGCGTAACAACCGCGCAAACGGGGGGGAGGGTCAACACATATACAGTGCTGGGTGTGAGCATGGTGAACTACATGAACAGTCGCATCAAGAGGGTTATTTATGGCATGCCGTGTATCTTGACCACGCGCTTACTTGCGCGCATGGTTATTGGCGAAATGATCATATTTAACCTCAGGTTTGGATAAGGGTTTTGGCATAGAAAATGTTTTGTAAACACACTTACGTACAACCCAAGGATGATATTTTGTTCAATATCAAGGCGCTTTTATGCAGTCATAGCGGGCTATTACAAATGAAAGCAACGCCGAGAGTGAGAAAAATAGCTTTATTGGGCAAATTCGCTTATCCAGAGCTGAGGTTATTTAATGATGCAATTACACGTTAATAAAATAGGGGTCGAACTTGAGACCCCACACAGTGTGTTAGTGCACTCAGGTAAGTCTTTAACTGATTTAGAGGCGACATTTAATCAGTGGTTATCCAAAGGGTTATCATTGTTGCAACTAGAGCTGCCTGAACTATCAGGCACAACAGAGCAGATTCAGCATTTATCAGATATAGAAATAGTATTACCCGAATTGGATTGGCAGGCCATTGAGCAGAATTCACAACCGTATTTTAATGCGGTTGTGAAACCCATAATCATGGCAAGCTTACAATCAGAATTTGATTCAGGTGTACATGATGTAATGCTAACTCAGGGGGATTATTCGCTACCGAGCAATGGCACTTTAGGGGGTTCACAAGGGCCATACAGTCCGCTTTGGAGCCATTTTGTTAAGACTTATTGTGCGCATCCGGCACGCGATGTCGTTAATACACAGAGAAATAACCTACAGGGGGTAATTGCAAGTCACTTTAAGTTAGACAAAGTCATGTTAGAAAAATTGATTCAAGATGCTGATTGGCCCGCTACGCGAGGTCGTTTGATCAATTTATTTAATGATAGTCGTACAATTTTGGCGAATATTATGTTCCCTTTATTGCATGTTATACAGCGGAATATGCATGGGGGAAACAAAACTGAGGTGTCGTATTTCACGGATATATTGATGAAGCTGTCGGTTCATGATGTTGAGCGATTTTGGATGTATTTAGAGCAAACTTATATTCAATGTGTGGCTCAGCCATTACACCATGCTCAAACAGTTTCAGTGATACTCAAGAGTTATCATTGTTATGTATTTTGCCATGCGTTTACGCAATCACACTTGCAACGTGTATTAGCTGGTTTGGGTTCAAAAGGGTCACAGTTAAAGCTAAATACATGGTTTGCACTTCACCCTCAAGGTACTACTGTCGATCATCCTGCGCTAATAGGCCTTGAACGTATTTTGGATGATATAGAAGTGCATTATCAAAGTGCGAGTGAAAATCAAGCGATTCAGTGGGTAAACGAGGTAACAGAAAAGAAAAAGCCAGCTTTAGGCCTTAATGTATATACAGATATGTCTCACTATGACCAATTGCCTGAATCGTCATTGATCAGTATGGCCGTTGATAGAGCCGCGTCTGTGCACTTTAGTGCGCGTTTGTATCAATTGCAAAGCACGTATCGACTATTAAATACATTGCAAGTTGGCGCGATGTTACCGGCTATGTTTACTATAAAGTGGTCACAGTTACAGCAGGAGTTACAAAGAAGCCACCAACTCCCTATCCAGTTTCGTATGGCCTTAGAAGCTTTTGTGTTATCGGCCAGACCCGAAATAGACACGCATCGATATGTAATACAACGTCTTGAATTGTTGCACCTCTATATCAACCGTGAGGTGGCACAGCTCAGCTTTGCTGATAAGCCGCAACACCTAAGTAAAATAAGAGTGTTACTGAGTAGCTTTTCAGATGTACCAGTTGCGTTAATTATTAAACTCAGAAAACTGATACTGTCATCAAATGATATGTCTGATGCGGTAGCGCGACAGCGCAAGGGACATGTGTTAAATGAGGTTACGCTTTGGTTGGAGCACTATCAGAAACGCGTACAATTGTGTATAACGCGGCATTCTGAAAGCTACTTGCCTGCGTTTAACATTGATCAGAATAACGAACGGGCTCAGGTTAATCGCACCGAGAGTGTGGCAACTGACTTATTGATGACTGGCATTGAAGCTATCGAGGCAAATATTGGTGAAGCCGACTATTTCTATTGTGATATTCGGGTTCGCTTGAAATATCTTGAACCTCTTTTAACACAAAGCCAATGGTTGGGCGCTCAACAATACCTAGTTACGCATGATTATGTCGGGTTACTCCAATTCATAAAAGACCCAGAGCATATGGCCATTGCAACGCAAAGCTCGACGACGAATGCTGCAACGAGGTTTCGTTCAAGGGGGCTTGTTGCTACGGATAAAATAAATCATGAGTTTGAAAAAGAGCAAACTCAGCATTTAGCTGGTGTATGTGCAGCATTGGCAGCTCGATTGAATGATATACAAACCAATAATGGTAAGCGAGTTGAAAGAGCGAATAATCAAGGTTCGAGTCATCAAGGCTATGAGGAGGTGTCAACGGGTGTGCCGGTTTTATCTACAATAGTGTTAGATTTGATAAAGTCGATGGCAATTCATTTAGAGGCTATATCACTTCAAAAAGGTGATTTTGTGCCGTCACAGCATCAGTTATATGAGCGACTTACTGAACTATTGATCTGGCTTAATAGCCAATATCAATTGTGTGTTAAGCACAGAAATACTTTGCCTATTCTTAATGAAATCATTGTGTCTATTGAACAGTTGGTCGAGATTAAAAAGCGCTTTGACGACATCAACCCGAGCCTTAGTCGCGCATTACAACGCGGCATATATTGGACTCTTCCTTTAATAGAGTGGGGGGCTGAAGCGCTTATAGAGTTAGGTCAAACCAACGCGAAAAAAACCATGCAGGGTGACTGTGAACCGAATGAAGATGAACATCCCGTTGTGCATGTACAAACTGCATCGTTAGAGAAGAATTTCTTAGAGGTTGACACTCAGCGTGATGATAACAGCAGTGTGAGTGTGTTGTCAGGCCAAAGGGAGTCGGCACTGATACATCAAGTATTGTCATCTATTGAGCCAATTTTTTGGATCCATAATTGGCAAGAGGCGAAAAAGCAGTTAAAGCAGCTACGGCGTATGGCAACGAGACAACTACCAACGGTTAATAATACCCTGTTTGAGGGGAAGGCCGACCACGGTGTTTTTGAGCTGCAAATGTTACATGATGCGGGAAGTGAAGAGACACGTTATCAAATGCCGAACTCAGAGGGGCTAATTCAGTCATTGAAAAATGCTGTTTCAGTGATTGAAAATAACCTGATGACTCAGAACAACAAGCACAGGCAGCAACTGTGTGAGCATGGCCTTGAACAATTGTTAGTTCAGGGGGAGCAAGCCATCACCGCGATGCGCTGCCAGTTAATGGATAATGAAGCATTAGCTAGTGCCGATGCCGGCATTGTTTTGCTCTGGCCTTTTTTAACGCCATTGTTTGCTAAGTTAGGACTATTGGATATGAAATCGGAGCCTACGCAGGGGCAATTTGTCGACGAACGAGCCCGTGCGAAAGCGCATAGTATACTGTGCTTTATTGTGGGGGTAGACCCTATGGTTCACGCGACTTACACCATTAACGCATTACTTGGGTTACCACCTACATGCGTTGTGGAAACTCCAGAGGAGGTGCTTGAAAGTGAACATAGTGCAGTTGAACATATGCTCGCAGTGGTGATTTCGCGTTGGCATGCACTGCAAGATATGTCTGTTGCGACGTTTTCTGCATTGTTTTTACAGCGTGAAGGGCAAGTGCAGCTGACAGAAAGAGGACTTGCGATCAGCATTCAAAACAAGCCGCAAGATGTACTAATGATGCGTATGCCATGGGGACTTGGCTTAATTCAGTTACCCTGGTTGCCCAAGTTATTAATTGATGTTAAATGGCACAGCGGCTTTTAACACTGCAATATACCGTAAGCATTTATACTATTTGGAGGACAGTTATGTCACTAGTTCAAAATTCGACGCTACATCAACTGATCAATGATCATCAATCACGTTATGAGCAATATGAAATCGCACGCCAAAAAGCTGAAGATCAAGCTCAGCATACAAAGGAGCACTGGTACTTTACATTAAATACGCTGTTTGTCAGTCATGTATTACCGCAATTGGAGTCAGTAAAAGGACTATTGGCTGAGCACGGCTTTGAGTCAAATATTGTGGTTCAGAGAAAGGCAATACAAGCAATGGATGGTTCAGTAGCAGATGCCATTACACAAATCACTTTTTCATTATCGGGTTTACACAGTAGTGATAATACATTGATAGAGCAAAATAATAATATCAACCGCTTATTGTTTTTTACAGCTGAGCATTCGATGCACATACATGCGCGTTATATTACTGATATTGCATCAAGTGAAACACAAATGATGTATTTCTTAGACGAAAATGCAGCATCAAATACGCAAAGACCGCCTTGGGCTCATACGCCGGAACAGCACCAATATTGCCCACCTTGTTATGATCATGGCAGTGAATCACATAGCGTGATCAGTGATTTCATTAATTTTGTATTTTTACAAATTAGAGGAAAATTAAACCCATAACACCTTCGCTATCAACGACCTGCAGTTGGTTATTTCAAACTTTTTTTATAGTGTTTATCGAACACATTGCATTTTTCTTCACACATTCTGCACTACGACGTCTTCAATTTGAACAAACACATTAAGGTGACTTATGGCTGACTATATCAGTACATTTAATCATGTATTTACCAAATCGGAAGTTGAAGTTGATATTTTTAATGTGGACATAAATACATTGGGGTGTTGGCAAACGTTACAACAAGCGGGTTTTGAGCCTGCAGAGCTACTGACCATATTCCGTCAGCAATATTGTGTTGAAATTTGGCAGCAAATAAAAGGTGAGTGTATTCGCGACCAGTTTGTTGCTGATCTGCTATTTAAAGCTGCGGTGAGAGGTTACTTAGAAAGTTTACTTTTACGGTTACAAAATGCCTACTCGTTACCTTGTAACGGCATGTTGTGCAACAGTACTTTGTACATTCTAAATCATGGTAAAAGCTGCGGCTTAGATGAGTGGTTAGTATGGAGTATTGTTTATTTAGATAGCATTCAAAGCGCTGCTGTAGAGTCAAACTTTGTGTCAGGCAATCACTATTGTGGCGATATATTCAGCACACGGCACTAAAATTCAGTCTTACTTTATACCCTGTTTTCTAGTTTATATTTGCGTGCTAAGTGCAAAGCAATGCGATACCTAGACTCTGGCTTCTTTATCCCCACCATCTCCTGCTTTTGATAATTAAAGTAGCGACCAATTATGGGAGCATCAGCTCCCCCTTCTTTCTCAAGTGAGCTTTACCAATCATTTTCCTTCTCTTTAAGGCCGTTCCCAGCTATGAAATAACCCCTTTAAAGTTCAGTTTGAGTCAATATTTTTAGTCATGATCGGAGTACTCAATATGAAACCAAAACCTAATTCTGAAATTACGCGTATTCAGCTTGGTCCCACAGCAAAAGAAAAAAACCAAACAACAAAAAAAAGGATGCACCGACCTCGCTTACCACAAGACATTGTGATGGTCATAGTAGGCAAGTGGGCGATGCCAACAACGGTCGTTTTGGTGCTAATAACCTGCTTATCGGGTTATTACCTGGATGTTGAAGCGTTTACGCCTGTGGTTGGTATGATAGCACCTGTCATAATGGCGTTAATCATGGTGATCAGGGAAGCATCGGTGGGCAAAGATGAAGATCAGGCTTTGGCTGACCGAAAACGTGAAAGAGATGAAAGAATAAAACAATATCAAATAGAAAAAGAGCTTAAATTAGCGCAAATGGCATTGGAAGAAAAAAGGCACACGCAAGAACTAGATGAAAAAGCGAGGCAATTTGATTTATCACAAGCAGCAGCTAAGGATGTGGTTGAGTTAGCCAGAGAGATGAATTCGAGTTTAGTAGACATTATGAAAAAAGAATCAGATTAAGCTGAATCAAAAATACAGGTGTCACCTATCTACATGATTCATTATTAAAATTAGAGGTGAAACAGTACAAAAATAGGGCGCGCTTAATGAGAGGAAAGCATTTATAGCATGTAGATAGGTTTGTGTAAAAATGCAAGTTGGCAAAGCTTAGCGATGTGGGAATGGTTAACTGTTTATTCTTATTAATGCACTTCTTGTGAACTTTTTATTTTTACATTAATTACCATTTGTTAAATTATTAAACTTGTTTGTTTTCATAGTGTATTAGTTTTGTTCAAGTTTTTAATGTTACATAATATCATTGTTGCAGTTTTCCGGCCATAAATTCACCGGTGACTGTTTCTTAAAGTGGTACTATCCTTTCATTGATGCAATATGCGCCATAGTTGGTTTAAATCTTGATCTATTTATCTTTAATATGTTTTTTTTATGTCCTTTTTTTTACTTATTTTAGTATTTTATGATCAAGAACAATTATTAGAATAAATCATGGGTTTTAGTTGAGTGTTATATTCATTATTAAAACTTATGAGAGTAAGATCAGCATCGCTTTTATAATCTAAATTGAAAGGAAGTATAAGCGCTGTCATGTTTTATGAAGAATCTAATAAAAATCAGTTTAAAAGGGCTTTTTTGGGTCCGTTTACACTTGATAATCGTTCTCAAACACTCAAGCTAGGGAATGCCTTGATAAAGGTTGAACCGCTTATTTTTGAGTTGTTAGTATACTTTGTGCTGAATCCGGGCAGAGTAATATCTAGAGATGAACTTGGAGAGAAAATTTGGCAACAAGAATTTGTAGATAATAACTCTATAAATCGTGCGATTTCTGAATTACGGAGAATTCTTTCGCATGAATCGTTACCTGAAAATGTTATTAAAACCCACTATCGAAAGGGCTATAGTTTTAACTTAGACGTGAGGTTTGATCCTCTGAACTTATTTAGTGCTATGTCCTTAGAGATCCCTCACCTGAACCGTCAAAATATCCAGTTGTTTTTTCTTGCATCCTTATTAATAATCCTACAGTTAGTCATTATTTTTTAATTATAGATTTTATTAATATTTTCATAAAAAGAGGCTTTAAGCCTCTTTTTTTGTTTGTTTTTTAATCCATAAGCTTTTCCGAAGACAAAATTGTCATATCATAAGCAAAAATATCCCCTTCATAAGCGACATTTTAGAAGAGTCGCGTCATCTTGTGCCCGTCGAAATTTAGCGCCATTTTTATTCAAATATTACAAAGAGCACAACATTATGGAACAACAATTTGTTGATAGAAGAGCATCGCTATTAGCTAACAAAATAGCGCGTACCAATTCATTTATACAACGTCAAAACATTCAAAAAGTCCCGGTGACTTTTGAGGGTGAACAGCTCGATTTTATTCGTTTGGCAATGGTCGATGGTATAAATGAGGATGCCTTAAGAACGATTGACTTTCACCAGCGTTGTTTAGGCGCTGAAATTGACAATGGTCGACAATATTGGTGTATGAAAAAAGGAGATGAAATTATCGGTTTGTCGGGTTTCCATTATCGTTTATGGGATCCAAAAAGTATCGTATGGGGAGGGTGGTTTGTTGCGCAACCGAATGCGTCGGCGATGACTAAAATTGCCATGTTGCTTGATACACTCAAAGTCTTGTTAGAAGAGACCAATTATCAGCAACTGTATATTGAAGTTTTTGCCGATACAGAACAATCGAATATTCTCGGAATTTACCAATCTTTATTGTTTACTGAACTTTCACGCTTCGAAAGTTTTTATGGGCCTAACCAAGATATGGTGGTGATGAAGCTAGAACTAGATGATTTGCGTAAGCATTGGTTAGATGTAACCCGTTGTCAGCAATTGGTGCAATAAGTATGTTGATTTTGTATGTAGAGTCAGGGGCAGGCTCTCGAGCATTGGCACTGACTATGCAACAACATTTACAGCGCAGAGGCGAATCATCAACGCTTGTGTCGTTGTCTGATATTTTACCGTTATGGTTAACTCGGCTATTGTTTGACCAATACTATGACTGGTGTTTAGAGGGTAAGCAACATCATAGTAAGTTGTATGGCAGCCGCTGGTTTTATCCTGTGCTATATAAATTACTACCTTGTATGTTGTGGTTTAAAGGGAATGATAAACAAGCCATAGCAAAAAAGCTGTTCAGTGAACATGAACAAGTATTAGCGTGTAGTTATTATGGTGCTTTTTTTGCGCGCTATTATTGTAATAAATTCTCACTCAAGCGGCCCATCCATGGCGTACTTGGCGATTACAGTATTTCGTCAGGATGGCAAACACCTGTTGATAATTTATTTGTGTCGCACGCATACAACAACAGCGTGTTTGATTGGCATAGAAGTCGTTTGGCAGCGGTACACGCCAGTGGGATCCCTGCACTTGTAAGCGATACTAATAACCTATATCAAGTAAAACGAGGTCAAGTCATGCTGTGCGGAGGTGGTTGGGGCTTAGGTATTACTGCATCAATCGTCAGTGCATTACTGGGCACTCATAAAGTCACTCGATTACAAGTTGTTTGCGGTCAGAACACAGCCTTATTTACACAACTCACACGTGAGTTTTCAACATATATTGATGCACAGCAATTACAGGTGATGGGGTTTGTTGATGACTTGAGTCACCTGTATCAACAAGCTGAAATACTGATCACCAAATCTGGTGGTATTACCTTAACGGAAGCATCTTTAACCAATACTTGTATGGTGATCAGCTCAGCATTACCAGGGCAAGAGCAGCATAATCGCGCCGTTTTTAAAGAAGCCGGTGCGGTGGCTGTATGTGACTCGGTTGAGTCATTACGAGATGCTGTTGAGCAGCTGCTTGGCAATACACAACGAAAGATTACCTTAACAAACAATGCCGCGACATTGGTGCGGCACGATGCGCCAGATTACATCTGCAATGTGCTTTTAAATTATTATCAGGAGAACCGTCATGTGGACTAAAAAAGCCACACACTTAGAAAACTCAGATTTACCACAAGGGCATCTGAATTTTATCGAACGCAACCCCAGCTTTATCAAGCATCATAGGGCAAGTTCAGAACGGGTTACTAATGCGTTAGCACGTTATGCTGAGTCTGAAGTTGTGGCAGAGGAAAACATTTGTAAGTTAGTCGTTAAAATGACAAGTAGCTGTAATTTACGATGTGAGCAGTGTTTTCAGTGGCGTGAAGGCGGTTTTCACAATGGCTTAGATCCTACGGCGATACCTTATGATGAGAGTGGCAACTTATTCGATTTTATTGACCGTAATCAGTGCGATATTATTTTGACTGGTGGTGAGCCAACTTTACACCCTGACTTTCCCAAGTTTTTTAGGCGCTTAGCAGAGGCAGGTTGCTTTATTTATATCTGTACGAATGGGTTGCTGATAAAGCGCTATTTTGAGCTGTTTAGTGAATTTTCAGATCAGCTGGCATTTTTAATCTCAATTGATGGCCCAAGTGAAATTCATGACTCTATTCGTGGCAAAGGCACATTTAGGAAAACCATTCAGGGCATAGAGATGCTCGCCAAGGGCAAGCAAGAAGATGGCAAAGGCTGGCTGATTGGCGTTGAAAATACCTTAATGGCAAAGAATTTAGATCAATCCATTGAGTTGCTCAAAGTGTGTGAAACACATGGTGTAGACTGGATGATCTTCAATCACCTATGGGTGGTGGATTTATTTGCGCGTAGTGAGTATCACAAGTTTTGTGAAGAGTATAATGTGGTACCGAACTCATATACTGGTTTTGATATGGGAGACTTTAGTCACGACTATATCGAAAAAGTTATCTCGACTTTGGCGCAACTACGTGAATACCCCGCACAAATTCCGGTGCTATTTGGCCCCGATTATAGTGACGATGAATTGCGTAAATACTATCGAGGGAAAATGCCTGCTCGTGAGAACTATTTAAAAATGGGCGTGAAGTTAGATGTTGATATTGGTGGGAAATTGGTGATGACAAAACAATTTCCAGATCTGGTTTTTGGCAGTGTACTGGATGACACTTTAGAAGATTTAATGGCGTCAGACGCTTACCAGCGTGCGGCTAAATCAATGCGTGAAGGTTCTTTGAGGGTACTCAATGCCTGTCCTGATGCCCATAACTTTTTAGTGTAGGTATTTGCATGTTATCGGTCATTGTACCTGCACATAACGAGGCGTCGGTGTTGTCACATACACTGTCGTCTTTATGTGAACAGTTAGCCCCAGAAGATGAGCTGATCGTGGTGTGTGATACCTGTCAAGATATCAGTGTTGATATTGCGCGTACCTTTACGTGTCATGTGTATGATGAGCGGCTTGGCTCAGCCGCACAGACACGTAATTTTGGGGCACAAAAAGCCACCAAAGACGTGTTGGTTTTTATCGACGCTGATACTCACTGTGCCAAAAACTATGTTGCTGCAATAAAGCACTCAATGCGCGGTGGTACTGAATATGGTTGTGCACCTTTAAAAAGTGAATCTGGGCATTGGTTAGGAAAATGGATAGCCAAGAGTATCAATCGATTTAATTACACACACTGTACTTTTGGTGGAAATTGCTTTGTGAGTACACATTTGTTCAAACAGTTAGCTGGTTTTAACGAGGCGTTAATGAAAGGCGAAGATACTGATTTGGGTGAACGGCTATGTAAACTCAAGGCTCAATATGGGTGGCTTGCGCAGAGCTATATTGTTCATAACGAACGCAAGTTTAAAGAACAGGGCTACATACGTTATTTCAGCAAGCTGTGGCTGGAGTCGGTGTTATGGCAGGTGGCACCAAGCGTCTATCAACGTGTCGTAGGAGTGAAAGGATGATTTCTGCATTAAAGTTATTGTTTGCTGATATTAGTGGTCGCTTGATGATGGTGAGTGCAATCAGTGCAGTGACCACACTGGGTATTGTGCATAGCATTAATATTGCGCTACAACATCGCCATGGTGACACCCAAAACTTACTCCACAATGGGATGATATTTTCTGTGGCGTTTTTGGCGTATTTTATCATCCAGCTATTTTTTCAACGTCGTACTTTGCAGCTAACTGAACACACAATAATGCGCGTTAGGTTGTCTATTTTAGATGCAGTTCGCGCTGCAAGGTTAGCCAATGTTGAGAAAATAGGGCCGCAAAAGATTTTGGCAGCCATCGCTTATGATGCGAACGTTATGAGCCAATTGAACCGCTTTGTTGTGGTGAGTGTTGGTCAGCTATTTACGGTGATAGCAGCATTATTGTATTTGTGTGTGGTATTGCCTGTGGGCGCGGTGATCGCGTTGGTATTATTTGTACTGGCAGCACTGGCTTATAAATATCGTTTAAAGGCCATAGAACACGCGATGGCTGAGGGTCGTCATGCTGAAGATGGCTTTTTTGACAGTATGCATCACTTACTCACAGGTATTAAAGAGAATAAGCAAAACCAAGGTCGCAGCGATGCCCTCTTTCATGATATATCAACCCAAGCGCGCTCAGTACGAGATAACAAAGTACTGGCAGACTCTCAGTTTATAAATAATCAAATTATACTCATGGCTGCAATGTATCTTGTGGTGGCTGTTGTGGTATTTGTGGTGCCATTATATGGCTGGCTCAGTTCTGAGCAGCGTATGAGTTTTGTGATCATCATTCTTTTTCTAGTGAGCCCATTCCATAGCAGTATGGAGTTATTTCGGGTATTAGCGCAGTTACGAGTCTCTAAAGCAACCCTTGATAATTTGTATGAGCAAACTAAGCAAGCGCAAGAACCCGTGTGTTGTGACAGCGCAGTACAATCGAGTGCCCAGCCTGTTAACGTACTGGCATTTGAAAATGCGCACTATGCGTACGACAGTGATGGTGCATTTAATATCGGACCCATTAACTTTTCAGTGAACGCGGGTGAAATCGTGTTTATTTCCGGTGGTAATGGTTCAGGGAAAACCACTTTATTGAAAATGTTAACTGGTCTATATACCCCAACGGAAGGGGCCATATTACTCAATGGTAATGTGCTCAGTAAAACGCAATACGCCCATGAACATCGTCAGTTATTTGCGACGGTGTTTGCAGATAGCGTGGTATTTAAACCCTTTTACGGTGTAAATAAATTAGATAAAGCAAGGTTGCAGCATTGGCTAACACAAGCCAATTTGGCGGATAAAGTACAGTGGAATGAACAAGGGTTTTCAACGACTGAGCTGTCAACTGGGCAACTGAAGCGGTTGGCTTTGGTGCAGGCTTTAATGGAACAAAGACCGTTCTTAGTGTTGGATGAGTTTGCAGCCAACCTCGACCCTGAGTTTAAACATATTTTTTATACACAATGGTTGCCGCAACTAAAAAAAGCAGGAAAAACCCTCTTAGTGATCACCCATGACGAGCAATATTTCGATGTGTGTGACCAACACCTTTTGATGCGAGAAGGGCAGTTACATGCTTATGTGCCTTCTGTGCAGCCATTCTTTCATGCAATGTAGAGTACTTTACTAATGAGCTATTCTTTATCTTGGTTACACCAAAATACACAGGCCAATAAAACCGCAATATTGGTCCCTTTTTTCAATGAAGCGGGCAATGGTACTCATTTTAAACAGCGGCTAGCTTACTTTGATACGCTGGCGAGTAGTTTGCCTGCCGAGATAGACATTATCTTAATTGATGATGGTTCGAGTGATAATCCTCAGCAATATGTTAGTGCCCATTATCAAAGGTTGAGTGTGGCGAGCGTGAGCCCAAATGGACAAAAGATAGGGGCGTTGCAGCGCACGATTGAAGCACTCGATCATGAGTACATTATTTTTACCGATTTTGATACTGAACTTGAAAATTTGGCGCAGTTAACACACACCTACAGCAAGTTAGCCGCAGATGAAAATTGTATGGGGTGTTATTTTAAAATGATGCCGATTGCCAATTCAAAGCCGGTGGTGCAATTTCAATTGCTGGAATATGCCTTAGAGCGTGCTGCGTACCATTTTAACGCCAATGAAGGGTCTGTGCCAATAATGCCAGGTGCGGGATGTTTATATAAAAGACCTATTATTGAAGCATTATTGGCACGCCATAGTGGTTTGCGCAGCGGCGAAGACCGGGAAACTTGTTTACTCGGGATTGAACAAGGGTATACCGTTTTCTATGAAGCTGAGGTTGTTGCGATGACCGCGCCTCCCCAATCTTTTTGGGCGCTATATCAACAACGGGTGAGGTGGTCACGTGGGTTTATTGAGGTAGCCATTAACAAAAGCGATTTTTATGGTCAGCAAATGCGTAAAAAGACGGTGCTCGGGCGGCGTCATTTACTCGATATTATTTCGGTCAGCACATTCTTAATTGCGCCCTTATTATTGCTATTTTTGTTCTTATTAAATGAAACAGTTGGGTGGGGGTTTTTAGGTGTATGGAGCTTGATTGGCATTATTGAAACCTATGCGGTGTATCGCGTTGCCAAGCAGGAATTTAAGCAACTTCCCCAACATCGCTGGCAGTTAGTGCTGATGCCATTTGCCCGCTTATTGCTTGAAGTGCCTACTTGGTGGAGCGTGAGCAGTGCCATGATATGGCAAAAATTGCGTAGTAGGAGCACGGTATGAGTCAAGCGCAAGATGTGCAATTAAGCCCAGCCGCAGGAGAGTATGATTGTATCTATAGCTTGGGTATGGACTGTCGACCTAGACATATTATGAAGCAACTGGACTTAAAAAGTCGACGAGGCCCGTTTGACTGGATAGGCAGTTGTGCTGTGGCATCTATTATAACGGCGTTAAACACTCGGTGTGAAGATGTTTTGAAAAAAGAGCATTTGCAGCCTTTTGACACGGATTGTAAGGAGTACAAAAAGTATTGGGATCCAGTGACTCAATTTTTGAGCACCCATGACTTTGCGTTAATTGATGGTGATTTAGATCGGGAATATCCTGCGTTTAGAGCCAAATTTGATGGGATCAGCGCACGTTTTTTTAATCATATTAAGCACAGTCGTCGCGTGTTGTTTTTCTTAAATATTGGTATTGAACAGCAACCAGAATTTGAGAGCGAGTCTATCAATGAGCTGAAAGTCTTGTTACCCAAATTACAGCAGTGTTTAACTGGTTTATGCGCAGGAGAAGCCACTTTATTGGTCGCGACTTTTCACCGTGAATTGGCCGCATTAGTTGCTCCTCATATTCATTTTGTGATTAAGCAGAGCTTCTCTGAATCCTCTGAGTGGATGGAAGGTGAAGAGCGACAGCAATGGGCGGATATGTTGACCGGTGTCAACGTGCCCAAAGATACCAGTGTGAGTCACTCTCATTCGCTCACGGCACACTCACAGCCGTGAATTTGGGTATAAAAAAATTTAATTAATGACCACTTTGAAAGACGATTTATCAAGGAAAATAGGGTACTAAGTATGAACAGCGATAATGCACCACTGGTTATTTTAGGCGTAAATGGCGTATACCACGAATCATCCGCCGCGATAGTGATTGATGGACACACTAAATTTGCGATAGAAGAAGAGCGTTTAAATCGTGTAAAGCACGCTAAGCCAGCAGGGCTAGATAATCCGCACGTGTTACCACATAACGCTATTTCGGAATGTCTTAAGTTTACTGAGCTGAGCATGAAAGATGTGGATATTATCGCATTCTCATTTAATCCGGCGAAGCGTTTGGCAAAACATCGTTATTTGCAGGAACCATGTGAACCGCACAGTTGGGGCACTGTACAAGCTGAGCGTGCGTATTTCGATAAATTAATGACCATTCCTCGTCAATTTGCTGAGCTGGGGTTTGCAGGCCAGTTTATGTGGGTCGACCATGAAATGGCCCATGCTGCATCAGCATTTTATCCAAGCCCGTATGAACAAAGTGCGATTATTTCAATTGATGGAATTGGTGAATTTGAATCTGCGTCGATTGGGTATGCCCAAGGTAATGACATTCAATTTACGCATCATATTAATTACCCGCACTCAATTGGTTTTTTGTGGGAAAAAATGGCCAAGTATTTAGGGTTTTCTGAATATGACGCATGCAAGGTCATGAGTGTGGCGTCTTTTGGTGATAGTGCGCGTTATAAAAAGCAGATGCAATCGTTGCTATACCCAGAGGGGTTTGGTTTTAAAGTGGATGCAGACACATTGTGCTTTCGGTTAGAAGATTACAGTCATTTAACGGCTTTGTTTAATGTATCGAGGCGTCATGATCATGAGCCATTATTAGCGGTACACCATGATATCGCTGCGGCATTACAGGCGGTTACCAGTGAGGTGTTACTGCATTTGGCTAAATCGGCCCATGAACTGACAGGCAGCAATAATTTATGTATGGCCGGTGGTGTTGCGCTTAACTGTGTGGCAAATACCGTTTTATTTGAAGAGGGGCCTTTTGAAAACCTATACATACAACCCGCTGCGAACGACGCGGGTACTGCTTTAGGGGCTGCACTTTGGGCATATCATGGCGTACTTCAGTCAAACACGCGAGTGCCACAACCAGAACATACTTATTTAGGGTCATCATTTGATGATGCTGCTATACGCGCGGTATTAGACAACGCAGATGTGACATATACCCAGCATGATGACTTGGCTGAGCGGGTTGCGCAATTATTAGCCCAAGGAAAAGTCATTGGTTGGTTTCAAGGGGCGATGGAGTTTGGGCCGCGGGCATTGGGTAACCGCTCTTTATTGGCAGACCCTCGAGACCCAGAAATGGTGAAACGCTTGAACCGTTTGGTGAAACATCGTGAAGACCATCGACCATTTTGCCCTTCCGTATTGACTGAGTATGCGGATCAGTGGTTTGAAATAAAAAAGCAGGCTGAGGCTGCTCGATATATGTTGATGGCGTACCCTGCGAATGAACAGTTAAAAGATAAAATTCCCGCCGTTGTTCATATTGATGGCACTTCGCGTATTCAGCGTGTAGATAAGGTAAGTAACCCAAATTATCACGCAGTGATCAGTGCATTTAATCGCCTCACGGGTGTACCCATGTTATTGAATACGTCGTTTAATGACCGGGAGCCAATTGTGTGTACACCGCAAAATGCAGTTAATACCTTGATGCGTACAAACATCGATTTCTTGGTCATTGGCTCTTACTTAGTGCTCAGCAATGCTAAAAATACACGCACTAAAAATCACGCGGAAGCACAGGCGTTGGCCTAGTTTTTATTAGCCGCAATCGTGTGGGTGAATGTAGGTAATATACATTCACTCTATTAACCTAAGCGTGGTTAGGCACAAACCATCCGCTCTTAGATTGTGTAATGTATCGTTTTGAGTAACCCCTTTATGCCTAATCAACCCGTACTGCCTCAAAGCCCGAATGAGTCGGATAGCTTAACGCCAACATTAGACCAACTGGTGTTGGATATTATGACGCAAAACCCAAATGCTCTGGCAATTGTAAGCCCGCAATGGCAATGTAACTTTGCGCAACTAAGACACCATGTTGCGCAGTGTTTAAGAATGATGGATGACCATGTAGCGTGTCACTCAAAACCGATTGGCATATACAGTAAAGACCAACGAGTGATTATAGCGAGTATGCTTGCTTGTATGATCAGACGTACCCCGTTTGTGTGTTTAGACTCGAACTTTCCTGCTTTACGAGTGAATTACATGGTTAAGCATAGCCGAGCAAGTTACGTACTAACCGACTGCACCGAAACGATTTTTAAAGTGCCTAGTTTGCTGATGAGCCTGACGGAACCAGATACCAGTACAGATAGTTTGTCATGTTTAATTGGCCATAATATCGCATGGGGTCAACACCATAGTGAGTATAAACATCAAAGTGAAGCCAGTTTAGTTGCGTATGTGGTGTATACATCGGGTACCACAGGGCAACCAAAAGGCATCGCAATATCACGCGCAAGCTTGGCACATAAACTGGCGCATGCACATCGCTTTTATAATCTTACCCACTCAGACCGTTCATTGTGTATGGTCTCGTGTTGCACGGATACCTTTATTCAGCAATCAGCCATGACGTTACTGGGTGGTGCGAGTTTACATTTTAGTGCACGTTCATTGGTTGACCCTGAAGACTTTGTACAGTTTTGCCAATTGCACCATATTACGTTTACTGACTTAGCTCCGAGCTTTTGTTTGTCGTTGCTAAGTGATGAACGCGCTACGATGTGGTGGCAATATTTGTCACTGAAAACGCTGGTACTGGGTGGAGAAGAGCTTAATCAGAGTATTGTAAGTAAGTGGCATCGGTTAGGGTTATTCTCACGATGTAGGCTGGTGAATGAGTACGGACCGTCTGAAGCGACCATCACCTCGGTAATACATCAAGTAACAGCAGCAGATAGGCATATCAATCGAATTCCTATCGGGCGTGCAGTGGGCGATAGCCAATTACTTATTTTAGATAAACATGGCAATGAATCTACACAAGGCGAGCTCTACATTGGAGGGATTGGTGTTGCCATTGGATACTTGCATGACGATCAAAAAACGGCTGAAAAGTTTGTTTATTTAGACGTAAATGGCGTATCCCAACGTTTTTATCAAACCGGTGATTTGGTAACACGAGATGAACAAGGTCGATTGACGTTTCTAGGTCGCTTTGATAATCAAGTACAAATTATGGGGCAGCGCATCGAACTCGATGGCATAGAAGCAGTCCTTGAGAAGTATCCGCAAGTGACACTCAGCGCGGTGATATGTGTGGAGAATACATTGATAGCCTATGTTACTTGCATGGGTCAACTAGACAGAACACAATTACACGCGCACATTAATGCACAGCTTCCCGCTTATATGCAGCCTAATAAAGTGATTGTATTGAATGCCTTACCCCTTACCCCGATAGGTAAAATTGATAAAAAGGCGCTTCATGTGAAATACCAAAGTGCGTTGCAACAACGCATTGTTGAAAAATCGCAGACGCCAAGTAGTGTATTCAGCGCCATTGCTGAGGTGCTAAATATTTCTGTATGCAAATTAAATGTGTCACGCAGTTTTCGTGACAATGGCGGAGATTCATTGCGCGCGTTAGCTGTACAAGCGCGCTGTAAGGGCAGTGATTTACCAGTAAAAGTGTGGCAACTTCTGTCAGATACACCGCTAGAAGAATTAAAAGGAGGAGATACATCGACCCACAATCACACATTTGATCAATCGCTATTAAACTATACCTTGCCTAATAAGTTGTCGATGATTGAAAGCCCTGCGTTGGCAAAGTGGTTAGTGACATTTAGCTTATATTGCGCAGCGCCGTTTGAGGTGGACAAAATCTCACAAGTAATGACTATTTTATTGCGTAAATACCCCAGTTTGCGATTGGGCTTTAATACTGATCCAGAGCCATCTCAGCATTTAAACGCGTTTACTCAGGTACACTACAATCATTTGGATTGTGAAAGCGACGATGAGTTTAAGCGTGCGGTAAAAGACCACTTTAGTGCCAGAGTGGAGCAAATGAACATCAGTGATAATTTGCTGATAGTACATGTATTCGACAGCGCATTTGGTCAGTATATTTGTTTTGCGATGAACCATATGTTGGTTGACGATATCAGTTTGTCGCAATTATCCAGTGACACGATGTTACTGTTACACGCACCGGCGCAATTTTGCCGAAAGACCGATGTGGGTTTGTTTCAGTGGCAGAAGCAGTTACATGATATTGCAATACAAGGCGGCTTTAATGATCAAGCTCAGTATTGGTTAAATGCCTTAGATCATGCCTCAATATTTTTTGCACAGCTTAACGGCAGAGCCGCACAAAATACCCGAGTGTCACAATACACAGCACGGAAAACTGTTTTCTCAGCTGCACAAATGACGCAAATTCAGTCAAAATTGGCCGCTCAAGGTGTGAACATTATTCATGGCGTGTATGCGGCACTCATGGAAGCATTTTATTGGTTAACTGGTGAAAGTGAATTGCTGTTATCGCAAGATATGCACGGCAGAACCGCACTTGATAATTGTGTAGATGTGAGCCAGTCTGTGGGGTGGTTTGCCAATAGCGTGCCGATATTACTCACGCGGCATGCCAACTCATTATTACAACTGTCGCAAGCAAAGCAAGATATTGTCGAGATCCCTAGCGGTGGACATAGCTTTTTGCAGTTACTGTGTTTTGCTCAGCACGCAGCATTGGCCCAAAAAATGAAAAGTGCTCGACCCTATGTGCATGTTGTGTATGAGAACAACGCTTTGTTTGATTTAAACACCTTATTTGAATGCAAAACGTTAGGGTTAAGTACCCATAAACTGCTTGATGAGCACCGCTTATCACCAAATGAAGCCTTGTATCATTTAGTGAAAATTACCATATCTGAAAGCGAAACGGATGGATTACACATTGCAATTGCGGCATCCAAACACATTTTGAATGAGCAAATTATAGAGCGACTATTAGACAACACCATTGCCGCACTTGAAGTGCTGGTATAACGCAATGGCAAGTAAAGCGCACTAAAAATTGGTGTGGGTGCGCTTTATTTTTGTTTATGCTTTGAACCTTTTAGCGTGTTTTCTATACAGGATTAAATACTTATGTTGTTAATAGTAGGTCTTTTTTGGAATGTGTTGTATATGAAGGGCTTTATATGCAGCGAATAATATAGCTTGGTTGCAAGTCATTATAATTAATCATGGTGATGGGGTAACCCGAATTAAAAAAGTGTTGATAATGGACTAATGACACAATTAGCACCGCGCTCTAAAACATGAGTGTAAATTTGTGTGGTTTTTACATCGCTATGGCCCAATTGTTCTTGAACTGTTCTAATATCAGCTCCGCTTTGTAATAAGTGTGTTGCAAATGAATGCCTTAAGGTATGGCAGCTAACACTTTTGATGATATGGGCTTTTTTGGCCGCTGTTTTTATGGCTTTACGTAAACCAGATTCATCAATATGGTGGCGGCGCTTAGCATTGTTATTATATGGGTCATGGCTGTGCTTTTGTGAGTAAAATAAATAATGCCATTGTGGGTCATAGGCTGCATTTGGGTATTTCTTACTAAGGGAAAAAGGCAGCCAAACACCGGCATAATTATTTGCATTTAAATCATTCATAGCAACGGCTTTTGCCTGTTCTATTTGTGCTAAAAGTGCAGGCTTCAGCTCTGGAACGAGTGTAACAACTCTATTTTTATTACCTTTTCCCTGCCAAATTTTAATACTTGAGTAATCAAAATCAAAATCAAAATCAAAATCAATATCTTGTATTCGCAGGCGTGTGACTTCCATAACGCGTAAACCACTGCCATACATAAGCTGACAAGGTAATAATACATTAGGGGAAAGATGCGTAAGTAGGGTTTTAACCTCTGATTGTGTTAACACCACTGGGAGTTTGGTGGGTTGCTGGCTGTGATTAAAGTTCAGTGTATGTTTGAACGGTTGTTTTAAAAACTCTCGGTATAAGAAGACCAATGCATTTAAGGCCAAAGATTGTGTGCTGGGCGCCACATTCATCTCATTAGCCAGATGTGCTAAATAATGTTCTACATGACGCTCTTCCATATCTTTAGGGGCTGTTTATTATGAAATAAAATATATTTATAGACCCAATAGACATAACTTTTAATGGTTCTTTTTGCGTATCTACGGGTGATCATATAGCGCTCAAGCGCATTGAGGAAAGGTGAATTAGCCATGTAATTAATCCTAAATGCATGTTTAAATAAACAGTAGTTGGATAACGGCTTTTTGCAAGGTGTTAAAGTGCCTATTTTATCGGGGCTATTCCGTACTAATATGAGCCTGCAAAATAAGCGTTTGTATTTGTTCTCATTTTATATTATTTTGACAGAATTAAACGGGACACTGACCTGATTTTAGCGATAGAAAACAAGGCCAGCGTCCTTCTAAAAAGCTGTTATGCTTACTCAGGCAAATTATCAAAACGAGAGTAAATTTTAATTATATGATTTATCACTATTGTGCTGTTGATTCAATTGTTCCGATAATAAGCTCAAAGCAACTTTGGATGTCAGATCTAGAAAAAATGAATGACCCTTCTGAATATAATTTGGGGTTTGACATAGTACTTTCTGAGTTTGGGGAAATTTATCCAGAGCATATTCCTTGGCTAGAATACAGACATACAAAACACTCCAATAGGGTTTTGAGTACGTCTTTCACAAAGCAAGGAGATATGTTAAGTCAATGGAGAGCATACGCTAGTAATGGCTCAGGTATATCGTTAGGCTTTGATATAGAAGTTCTATTGGATATTAATAAATATATTCAGTCTGATGAGATTAACTATAGTAAGAGCTTTTTAATTGAAAAAGCTCGCAAACTAATCACCAATCATGAAGTTAATGAAAATAGCTTTGTGATGAAAGGCTTTAATACTTACGATCTAAATCTAGCTACAGAATTATCCAAGCTATCAATTTTTTACAAAAGTGAATTTTATCGCGAAGAAGAAGAGGTTCGACTTGTTACTTATTTGAATGATGATTCTGTTATTCATTCGAAACAGACTGGTAACAAAATAGAAGACAGGGAAGTACAATTTAGAGTTTCCCAATACGGGCTAGTACCTTATATGGGTTTGAAATTTTGTGATGAAAATAGAAATGCGTTAAGAGAGGTTATCATTGGTCCCAATTCAGCTCTTGCGCCTAATGATGTGAAATTGTTACTTGAGTGTAATCATTTAACCGATGTCAAGGTAGTCTCATCAAACGGAAACTATCGGTAAGCTCTATTGCATATGATTTTATCATAAGCATAACAAGGCCTTAAAGTCGGATTCGTAACAGTTGGCTCGGTTCCGCTTCGCTTCACATTATAGCCAACAATTACTCACCGCTTAAGGCGGCGTTGAGGCTGTAGAATTACTTGTTTCAGGAACTGATCTTACACTGATAGACTTGTTTTCTTTTTAGCCTTGAATCGACTGTTTTACTGTGATCTAATAGATATTATTCACCCACGGTAAACTGTTATGGCTCACTATAAGCCTGACTTATCTTGTCAAAATAAATTCATTCCTATCAATTTCGCAGAGCAAATCTTGCCAGGTACATTTGAGTACGCACTTTGTTATATTGTTGAAAATAAGCTCGACTTATCGGGGTTTGATGTATGGTATAACAATGATAAAACGGGTGCTGCGGCGTATTCGCCCACTGTGATGTTAAAGATAATTTTACTCGGTTATGCACATGGGTTGATCAGTAGTCGCCGTATCGCCAAGGCCTGTGAAAACAATATTTTGTTCATGAGTGTATCGGGCGATGTGCAGCCGCATTACACTTCAATCGCGGCGTTTGTGGCAAAAATGCATGAGCAAATTGAACCCTTGTTTACCCAAGTGCTGATGATATGTGATGAAGAAGACTTAATTGGCCGCAACATGTTTGCCATTGATGGGTGTAAATTAAAGTCCAATGCGAGTAAAGAGTGGAGCGGCACATTCGATGAGCTTAGGCGCAAAAAAGCAAAACTAGAACGCGCAAGCAAACGTATTATTGAACGTCACCAATCACAAGATGGACTGGGCGAAGAGTTGATAACTCAGGATTTAAAACAAAAAGAAAAGCTGGATAAAAGTGCAGATAAAATCACTGATTTTTTAGCCACTCACAAAGAAAAAACAGGCAGTAAAGGCAAGCCAGTTAAAAGTAATATTACCGACCCCGATAGTGCGAAGATGACGACCTCAAAAGGGACAATTCAAGGCTACAACGGCATCGCGATAAATGACGATAAACACCAAGTCATCCTGCAAGCTCAAGCGTGGGGCTCAGTGGGCGAACAACAAACTTTACAGCCAGCCGTAGCACAATTAAAACAGCAACTCGATAAATTGACCACTAATAAACTCAAAGGCGAGCACACGATAAAATTCACCGCAGACAGCGGGTTTAACAGCGAAGAAAATCTCGAATTTATGGCGCAAAGTGGATTCGATACCTATATTGCGGATAATCAGTTTAGAAAACGAAATCCGCTGTTTAAAGCCAGCGAAACATACGAAACGGAGCAAGAAAAACGCCGACTAAAACGCAGTAAAAAAGTGAAAAAGGACAGACACAAATTTCTTGCATAATTGGGTGGTTTAACTACTGTTTATATATCCAGTTTGTTTGAGTGGTTAAAATGACAAGAGCAAGGAATGCTTTAATTGATTTGTCTGCAACGCCTTATTACCATTTAATAGCACGGTGTGTACGCCGTGCTTTTTTGTGTGGGGAAGATAAGTATTCAGGAAAGAACTTTGACCACAGAAGGGAGTGGTTGGTTGAGAGAATGAAGTTACTCAGTAGCGTATTCGCAATAGAAATAGCGGCTTATGCGATTATGAGCAACCATTATGGGAAAGTGAAAAAGGACAGGCACAAATTTCTTGCATAATTGGGTGGTTTAACTACTGTTTATACATCCAGTGCGTTTGAGTGATTAAGATGACAAGAGCAAGGAGTGCTTTAATTGATTTGTCTGCAACGCCTTATTACCATTTAATAGCACGGTGTGTACGCCGTGCTTTTTTGTGTGGGGAAGATAAGTATTCAGGAAAGAACTTTGACCACAGAAGGGAGTGGTTGGTTGAGAGAATGAAGTTACTCAGTAGCGTATTCGCAATAGAAATAGCGGCTTATGCGATTATGAGCAACCATTATCACCTTGTTGTGAAAGTAAATAAGCAAACTGCGCTCGATTGGTCAGATGATGACGTTATTAAGCGTTGGTATCAACTTTACAATGGTGATTCATTGGTAGACAGATATATCAGTGGAGAAGTACTCGATGATGCAGCGATGACTTTCTTCAATGAAATAGTGTCAAAATGGCGTTTGAGGTTGTATGACATTAGCTGGTATATGAAGAATTTGAACGAATTCATAGCCAAAGAAGCGAATAAAGAAGATAACTGTACGGGTAAATATTGGGAGGGCCGCTATAAGTCCCAAGCTCTGTTAGATGAAAGAGCACTATTGAGCTGCATGGCGTATGTAGATTTAAATCCAATCAGAGCGAATATAGCAAATACGCTTGAAGAGAGCGATTTTACGTCAATTCAAGAACGGTTACTGCACTTTAAAGCTCATAAAAAAGACAATAAAAAAGCACAATTAAATCCTTCTCAAAACATCCCTCAAAAAGATGACCCAGCTGATATAAGTCAACCTGCGGAATTAAAACCATTTGGTGGAGAGCACATAGCAGGGTGCATCCCATTTAGCCTACTAGATTATTTTGAATTGGTAGATTGGAGTGGTCGCCATGTACACCCAAAAAAGACAGGCTATATAAGCGGCTCAATACCAAGGGTATTAGTGACTCTCAATATAGAAGAAACGGTATGGTTAGAGCAGGTACAAAGCTTTAGACGACAATATGCAAACTTTGCAGGGAGTAAACACGCATTATGCCGACAGGCGGCAAAGAATGACGTTAAATGGTACAAAGGGGCTGGGTAACCAGAATTTTATCTATAGAATATCAAAAAACATCAATACGAACCTAGCAAGCACATCAGTTAGCTGTTTTGCTTTCTGTGTTATGAATGAAGTTACTAGTGTGCTTCTAGATTGCACGTGGCTTGTAATGGTGAATGTACAATTATTTGCCTGTCCTGTTGTTGATGCAATTATGTGCCTGTCCCGTAACTTATTTAATTATGTGCCTGTCCCGTAACTTACTGTCGTTGTGCCTGTCCTGTCCTGTTGTTGCAGTTACTGTAATTATGTGCCTGTCCCGTAACTTCCTCCCGAAATAAAAAGCGACAGCTAATCGTTAAAAGGGTTTTGTTATAATCGAGCGTCACTGATTTAAAAGTCAGTGACGCCTTTTTGGTATGAAGTATTGTATTGCAACAGGCAAAACCGTTGACATGAATAATTACGCTAAAGTATTTAAGAATTATAAGTCGTGCTTTTTTATTTGAGTATGTAAAAGCAATAGATAATGGTTTTGAGGTATTTGATGATCTTGGAATCATTTAGGTATATTGTGATTTAAGTTCGCTGAAGCTGTAAGTACTTATAGCACGCTGTGAAACAAGGATAAAATACAGCTGATCTTTGCCACTTATTTTACCAAGCATTATTTGCTTATTATGACGGATGCAACAAAGCCTAAGGAGGTGTTATGCAACTTTCAGATGACAGTATCGAACTTTTACCATTTAAAGAGTCTGATTTTGAACTCTTTCTAGAAATTATTACTTGTCCACAGATGATGGAGCATGTTTATGATCCTTTGACTTATGATGAGGCTAAATTTTCTTTTGGAGAAAGATTACCACCTTGGAAACTTGAAAGTGATAAATGGCGCTCTTTTAGTATCAATGAAATCAAAAGTGGTGAAAAGTTGGGGTATATATCGCTTAGAATTGTCAATCATAACGCTAAAATTGCTGAAGTAGGCTTTATGATTAAAGCGAGTGCTCAGGGGAAAGGTGTTGGTAGTAAAGCGCTTAAACTTATTAAGCAATACGCATTTGATGCATTAATGCTAAATAAACTCGTTGCTTTTTGTTCTGTACATAACTCAGGCTCATTTAATTTATTAGAGAAAGAAGACTTTTCCCGTGAGCGCTGTTTAAAACAAAATACCTTAATTAATAATCATTACAGAGATGATTATGCGTATGGCTTATGTAAGCCCACTTTATAACACATGTGAACCCAAATTTTTGAATCCAATAGGTGATAATAAAGATATCACCTATTAAGCATGTTGCGTGCATTGTGGCTCAGAGTTGATCACTCAATAAAAATATCAGCTCACTACAAGCTAATTATTGAGGACAACTTTTCTGATCATACTTGCATAATCTCTGGCATCTAGATGTTCGCTATTACAAAACACGATACTAGAATACGCTTTGTCTGGAATACGCTCATAATTAGTGACTGTGCCTAACCAGCCACCACTATGGGTATATATTTTACCAAACTCACTGTCGACCACCATTTGCCCATTAGCGTATTCAAATCGTTCATGTCTTATTTCACTATTCGGGGTTAAAAACTGTCTAAGTAACGCTGTGGGGTTATTTCCTAAGGTTGGGTTATAGAAATAACGATCCCATTTAGCCATATCTTCTACATTTGTATGTAATCCACCATCACCTACCCAAAATAAATTGGTCATGCTGTTGATATAGCCACCTTGTTCAGATGGACGATATCCACTTGCTCGCCTTTTAACAATTTCGGTTGGCTGATCGCTAAAGAATGTATGGGTCATATTAAGTGGTTTGAAAATACGCCGTTCTGCATAATCTCGTAGTGACTCGCCCGAGACTTTTTCTACCAGCATCGACAATAAGAAATAGGCATAGTTACTATACTGCCATTTTTTTTCCGGCTCATGACGCAAAGGTACTGTTTTCACGTAGTCGTAGAACTCACTAATCGTCAAATAATCTTCGTTACCTAATCTAAATTTATTGCCAGCAGATGATCGCAACTTCATTGCGTCTGGATCTTCTAAATTATCAACAAAATCATAATCACCCATCCCTGCAACATGGCCTAGCATGGCATTAATTGTAACCTCTGACCCATAATTTCTCAGCTTTGGTAAATATTGACGTATATCTGCAGATAACGATATTTTACCTTCATCAGCCAATAGCAAAACGGCCATAGCGGTAAACTGTTTAGAAACTGATGCAATTCTATGCACATGAGAGCCATCTAATGAATTATTAAGCTCTAAATTGGCGAGCCCGTAACCATCTTGATGCACTAGTTCACCATGCTTTATAACACCAACAGAGCAACCTGGACCATCCTCAGGTATATTAGCAAATATGGCATCTATTTTATCATCAAGGTCGTCGGATTTATTATCTGCCTGAACCGAAAGGGATGCCGCCCCCATGAATAATGCCAGTGAATATTTTAATGCCTTTTTCATATTAAGTCCTTTCCTATATATTTATTAGCTTTGCTATGATTAGTCTTTGCTTCTAATGTGGTTTAGTTAAAGAATAAATACCAAATGTTAAAAATTAAATGTACCTTTTTTATGTTCTAAAAAGCAAAGACAATTTAATTAATAATTGATTTTGAGCTATATGAAAAAAGCAAAGGCATACATTTTTTCATAATGCATTAAGGTGGTTACGCTTTTTACCTTAAAATAGTTTTGCGATTAGTTTAATAACGCCAAATACAATGCTTAAACAGGTTAACGATTAACAAGCTACAAAGCCACTAAATGATTGAATTTAAATAGGAATTCCGCTATGGTGGCACATTAATTCAAACCAATTTTAAAATGAGTAATTCTACAGACTCGTTATAAGGAGAGGGAAGCTTTGGAGCGTATCGAAGTCACGTTAGTCAATTCATTTACCGACAATGGAACAGGTGGTAACTCTGCGGGGGTTGTTTTTAACGCCGATAAATTATCAAATACGCAAAAATTGAAAATCGCGCAGGCTGTCGGGTTTTCGGAAACCGCTTTTGTTTCAGAGGATAACGAAGCGGATTTTGAAGTCTCTTTTTTTACGACTACCAGTGAGGTCGACTTTTGTGGTCATGCTACGCTCGCTGCGTTTTCAACAATGTATCAAAAAGCTATTATCCCTGTTGGAAACTATGTTCAACGCACCAAAGCTGGAATGCTTGCTGTGTGTATTGATCCAAATGGCAAGATAGTTATGGAGCAAAAATTACCACAAAAGTTGCGTGATTTTTCATATCAAGAAATATCAGATGTGCTTGGTATAGAAGTTAATATTCTGGAAAGAACGGCATTGCCTATAGAAGTTATTTCAACAGGACTACCCGATGTCATTATTCCTGTTCCGTTAGGTTTTTTAGATAAAATAAAGCCAAACGATCATAATATTGCCGAATTTTGTAGAAAACATAAAGTGGTTGGCTTCCATGTTTTTGAACTTTACGAACAGCAAAATACATTAACCGCAAGCTGTCGTAATTTTGCACCACTGTTTGGTATTTCTGAAGAGTCGGCAACAGGAACTTCTAACGGTGCGTTAGCCTGTTATCTCGCCGAACATTTAGACATAGGGTGCGACTACGTTTTTGAGCAAGGTAGGGCAATGAATTGTACTTCAATCATTACCGCTTCTGTGCAAATAGAAGAGTCACAAGTAATCGATGTGAGAGTCGGTGGGTTCGCTGATGTTATTGATACTGTTGAAATCTCTATATAACAAGAAATAATAACCCTGCTGGGTAGCTAGGAACGCTATTCTAGAACTGCGAAAGTGGCATAAAAAGATAATCATTTTATGCCTGTTTTATCAATCAACGACTATGATCTTTTTGATTCACAACCCCTTTGATTCGACACACTCGTTATGGTGCTGGCTTATTTTTAAGCTACCTCTCGAAACCGGAGGTGAATACCAAGGGGAATAGTTTGTGGTGCTAAATTAGCTTACTGTCGGCAGTATGTCGTGTATTTTTCGTCACCGACACTTTAAAAAATTTGACATTATTATCGCTCAAAGTAGCGAGGAATATAAATGATATTAAAGAAATTAAGAGCAGATAAAAACTGGTCACAAGAACAAGTTGCAACATTTAGTGGACTTAGTACGAGAACTATTCAACGTGTTGAAAGCGGCCAAAGTGCCAGTATTGAAACACTTAAATCTCTTGCCTCTGTATTTGAAGTTGACGTAGTAACATTAACAGCGGAAGTTACAGTGATAGATAAAAAATCTGAACATTGGAAAGCGCAGCATTGGTTCTTTAGAATGTCAGCTTTGGGCACTGCATCACGAAAAGCTCAAATTAGAATCGAATTGGTACTTTTAGGTTTGGCTATTTTGGAAACCATCATGAGCTACTTCGATCCTATACATACACCCGTAGCACTGATATTGATGTACAGTCTTTATAGCCACGTTGTTTTTATTAGGTATGGTGATAAGAATCATGCTTGGGACACGCAAAATACAAGGCATGTTAAAAGCTCTAAAGCGGTTGGTTAGATGTCGCTTTGCGAAAGAGGTGGGGAGATGAATTAATGATGAGGTTGTTAGTACTGATTTAAATTGCAGTGTTAAATTATACTCCTTCTAAAGTTGCGTATATTAAGACCCTCTGGCAAATTTAAAAGACGAAGTAAGATTACTAAATTACAATTTACGCTTGTATTAACGAATAGGCAGGGTATCGTATAGCAAAAATTCTAGCTCGTTTTTAAATTGGAAGTCTGATGCGTAAACTGTTGTTATTGCTTTTATGGTTGTCGACCCCGGCTATGGCCTATCAAGTTCAGCCTATGATCGTTGATCTTGCATCACAGGGTAAAAAGTCACTCGTCACGTATCGACTGCAAAACCCCAGAGACACTGCTCTGCCGATTGAAATTGAGGTGTTCAAGCGTACATTCGATGAAAACCAAAAAGAAGTGTTGGTACCTGCAGAAGATGACTTTATTGTACTCCCTCCACAAGTAGAAGTACCTGCAAAGAGTTATCAAGTATTTCGCGCTAAATATTTAGGCTCCCCTGAGTTAAAAGAAACCAACTCCTACCGCATCGTTTTTAAACAACTACCTTTACCTAACGAAGATGAAGAGTCCGGTGTTAAAATGGTATTCAACTTTGCAACCTTAGTTTTTGTTAGTCCCGATGGCGTCAATGCGCAACAAAAAAGTACACTGAACTGTGTGCAACTAGACGACTGCACATTGACGATTAGTAATGAGGGCCAACGCGTGCTAAACCTTTCGCACTTTGACTACCATTTTCATCAGGGTAAAACCATTGTGAAATGGGCACAATTTCAATCTATCACACCTGGGCGCTTTATTATGCCAGGGCACAAAGTAGAGCTAGATCTCAAGCCTCTGTTAGGGGAAAAGCCTACGAAAAGCGCCGCACTTATCAACCTATTTAGTAAAAAGTAAGATAAGTGATGATTAAACTGGGCTTTTTTACTCAGCCTGCTCAGTGTAAGTGTGTCATTTTTTCACTACTACTATTTTGGGCTTGCTCACCTTTTGCGGCAACTTTCAATATGGACTTTCCCGTGCGGCTAAATGCTGCCGAAGTGGGGCAAGTTTCTGCCGCAACTAATGGGGTTCAAATTACCGCTATTGTTGCCTCTGACTTTAAAAACAGTTTGCAAACTGTACTTAGTGATAAGGTCAATGACTGGCTAACCAAAAAAGGAAATGTGCCCATTACGGTAGAGGAATATGCAGAACAAGGCATTACTCTAAAAATGCAGGCTCAAGACCTCACCATAGAGATGGCGTTAGCAGAAACTGCGATGGCCACGGGCAGTTTAACGTATGGTAAACAAAAGCACTTCGATAGACCAACTGGTGAAACTAGTTGGGCGATGTTAAACAATTTTAACTTAAACCATGAGCGCAGTAATAATAACCATGATTACAGGTCGCAGCTTGAATGGCTGATGAATGCCAATGTTGGCGGCAGCGACGGAGTTAATATGCGAGGTTCATTGTTTTGGGACAATAGTAACAGCCAAGCGAGTGATCTATATCGCGGTGATACTGCTTTATTTTATGACATACCTGAAGCGCCGCTGCGTTTTACGCTTGGGGATACGCAATTCAACAGTACAGGACACCTCTCCGGTGCTCAGCTTGGTGGGCTTAGCATTGAAAAAGCCTATTCTAGATTACAACCTCAACGCAAGATAACGCCGAGTAATAGTCAACAGTTTGTGTTGCCTCGTGCCGCCAACCTAGAAATTTATATTAATGATTTTTTGATTTCTAGGATCAGACTAAAAGCAGGACGCTATGACCTGAGTGATCTTCCACTTACGTCAGGCGTCAATAATATTCAAGTCGTTGCAACTTACGCCAACGGTGACACGCAAGAGTTCTATTTTACCACTCATTACAATGCAAGGCTGCTTGCAAAAGGGTTGAGTGATTACGCGTTTACCATAGGCCGCCTTTCTTCTATAGAGCAGGACCGTTACAAGTATGACGACGACCTGTTTGTTTCTGGCAATTATGAGTATGGTGTAACCGACAGGCTCACACTGGGGATGAACGGCGCAGCGCATTCAACAGGCCATGTGGTGGGCACTATCGCGACCGTAAACAACTTTGTAGGCAATCTTTCTTTTCGTTATTCACAGAGCAAAGTGAATCATGCTCAGTCTGGCAATATCTATTCTATTGAAACAGAACATAGTATTTTTGGCCATGGTAATTTTGGCTCACCCAATCTGCGACTCGGGTACGAAGCTAGGCAAGATTTTACCAATACACCGTGGCAAG
The DNA here is from genome assembly GCF_018101015.1 of Pseudoalteromonas sp. MMG005. NCBI lineage: Bacteria > Pseudomonadati > Pseudomonadota > Gammaproteobacteria > Alteromonadales > Pseudoalteromonadaceae > Pseudoalteromonas > Pseudoalteromonas sp. MMG005. Next base: position 113,994 of record NZ_JAGJEK010000007.1, read on the forward strand.
AATTCAGTACTATCTCTAGTAGCAAAAGGGCATTTGCAGATTATAGTTACTTTATAAATGAGCACGTGGATTTTAACCTAAGTGTGTCTCGTGACCGAGGTGATGATCATATTGTTACCGACAATGCAGCTCTTGAGCTTAACTTGCGTTATGAAGATATGCGTGTTCGCACTGGTTTTTCGCATACTGATAGCACCGACACACGGATTGTGTCTGAAAACCAGTTTTTCTTAAACTTTACCTGGAATCATTATAATCGAGACACGAGTAATAGAGCGCGAGCACAATATAGCAGCAAAGATAAAGTCGCCAGCGCAAGTTATGCAAAAACAAACAATAACTTCGTCAACGACTACGGCTATGAAGTACGGACAGAACATGGAAGTGACTTTAGACAAGAGCAAGTGGATGCAAGCTATACCGGCGCATTTATAAGAGCAGATGTGAGTGCAACCAACTTTACTCGCGAGCAACAGCAGGGTGACAGCCGTTCCAGTATCAATATATCAACCAGTTTAGGGGTTGCTGATGGCCATTTTGGCATGGGAGCCACAACAACGGCGCCCTTTGCTGTTATTAGCAAACATAACACGCTAAATGACGCAGATGTTTTAGTAAACGTGGACCGCCATGGGCGAGCTCAAACTAAACCAAGTGACCATATGGGTGCGCTTGTGGAGCTTGGTACTGGTTATACTAGCGCACAGTTGAACATTGATGTGCCAAGCGCTCCACTGGGTTATGATTGGGGCCCTGGCGTGTATGTTTTGGTCGGCGGGGCCACAACAGGACACCATATTCAAATTGGCTCAGAACTTTCTTATACAGCAATAGGAAACTTATTGGATGACAAAGGCATACCTATTGCAATGAAACGAGGGACGGTGTTTAAAAAACAGCCCCTAAATAGTAAAGATAAAGCCCTAACAGGCATCGCAATATTTACCAACCGCACAGGGCGCTTTGTTGTCGAAGGCATTGGTGTAGGCAAGTATATTGTTGAAATAGGGGGTATGATCGGGCACTTTAGTATTACTGACGTAGAGCAACGTTTTATAAGGCTTGGGTCGCTTGAACTTGCGAAAAGCCAACTGAAAGGAGGTGATAACAAATGAAGTTTATAATCTTTACTATGCTAACTCTGAACTTTTTGTTGTCTGCACAGAGCGCATTCGCAAGAGGAAATGATTGCGATGGCAATATGTTTGCTACCTCAAACCCGTCAGACATTATTGAAGAGTACAACAATCGAGTCACGGTATACATTCCAATAAAAATACAAGTCTCAGACAGTTTATTGAACTGTGCGGATGAAATATGGGTTGAGGATGTTTATTACTACTCAATGGTGTTTTCAGGCCCAACTCAAGACAAGTATGCAAAGTTGTACAATTCGCAGTTTAAAAAAATTAAGGTAAGAAATGGCATTTGGCGATCCAACCTAAAAGATCGTGCAACACAAATGTGGGTGAGACTAAGACATTATAGTTTATTCCCTGCTGGTGCCTATACGGGTCATGTCGTTGTATCTGTTGTCAAAAACAATGAAATCATTGATCAACAATACTTAGACTTAAGCTATTACTCTGAACCACAGGTTGCTATTTCGCTGTCAAATTCGAGCAAAGGCAAGGTGTCGGGTAACAATGGCAATTACCATATTGATTTGGGTGAATTGAAAAGTAATATGCGCTTTAATTGGGGCATTAAAATATTGAGCAACAGCTCGTACGATATAGTCGTTGATTCTGAATATAATGGATTACGTCACGAAACCAATAAACAAGCGCTGATAGACTATTCAATTAAGTTTGATAACTCACAAGTCTCATCGTCTGAGCGGCTCTATCGCAGCTATAATTTCTATCCTGGTGTAAAAAACAAATGGTACGGGTTTGAGTTTAAGCTTGGCAACGTTGAGCTGATGCCAGCGGGAACCTATCAAGATAACCTATCGCTGACGGTATATCCTAGGTAACCTCAGCTCTGGATAAGCGAATTTGCCCAATAAAGCTATTTTTTTCACTCTCGGCGTTGCTTTCATTTGTAATAGCCCGCTATGACTGCATAAAAGTGCCTTGATATTGAACAAAATATCATCATTGGATTGTACGTAAGTTTGTTTTCAAAACATTTTCTATTCCAAAACTCTTATCCAAACTTGCAGTTAGGTAGATAGTGCTGAGTCGTGGTCGTGTTGCTCAGCATGCCGCAGCTGTGGGTTAAATTGCTTGATGTCAAAGCTGTATTGTACAGGCCAATTCGTATTTACTTTCTTCTGTATTTCGCCGTGCACGTGAACAAACATAGCACCTGACATACTGAGCAACCGTACTCTGTTTTCTATATCCGTCAAAATATCGACATCTAAAAAGAGCGGCCCTCAAAAGTTAATTTCTCTGCGTCAAAAATACGTGATATGGGCTTTGACCCCAAAAAAATTAGGCTGCGGCTAATGGTCTCAGAAATAGGATGATTATTTTATCTTTTTCAGAACACTTCTAAGTTGTTGTTATTCATTTATTTAATTAATTATTGTTGGCATAAATAAAAAATAATTAATTCTATCTTAATTCTTGGTATGCCTATTGCTTTAAATAATCAAAAGGTGACAACACCTCATCATCAAAAACCAAATAAAAACTAATCCAGTGTTTAGTTAAAAGGGAAAAAGCCATGAATACATTACTAAAATCGTTATTAGCTGCAACTGCAATCACTTCAATGGGCGCTGCGGCGGCAGTATTAGATACCTCTGGTACTGAAGCAAAATTTACTTTCGAAGGCACTATTGAGCCACTGTGTAAAACAAGCAGCGGTAACAACAATAGTGTGACAAGTTTAAAATTAGATTCTTCACAACAAACACAAGAAATTGGTACCCTTGATGTTTGGTGTAACACTGGTGAAAATGCAACAACGGAATATACCTCTGCAAACGGTGGTTTCTTAGTCGCCAATAATACTCAGGGCAGCAAAATTGCTTACACTCTTAACATTGGTGACACAGTAGGTATTGATTTACAAACAGGTGCATACAAACACTCTAAAGCAACAGCAGCAGGTACTGGCAGCACAGGTGATACACAAGCGACATCACTTAAAATTACACCTCAGTCAAATGGTCTAAATGATGCAGGTACTTACTCAGATACAATCACTGTTACAGTAAGCCCTAACTAGTTTCAAATTTAGGCAGCACAGTTTATGGCTTAATCTAGACTGCCTGAACTATCAAAAGAGCTAACTATTGTTTGTAGTTGGCTCTTTTTAATACACGTATTTGTACGACTGCTCTCACCTAAAAACCTTCTATTTTCAGCGTTCGCTTTAGACTATCTCTTATTATCATCACACACCTATTTTTGGATGCCATTATATTTGTGAAGAGGCAATCTTCATTAAACCCATTACCATTTAACCGGTTACAATGTTAGGCTATTATTAACGATGCTACGTAACCTAATTTATCGGTGTGAGACTCGCTGGACCTTTATCGTTTTGCTGAATTGATACAAGATAATTGAATGCGCTATGCTACACTAAGTGAGAGGCTGTTGTTTAAATGTCAATAATGAAATAAGGTGAGATAGGGTGGGAGTCAGGTATGACGATATTAATATGTGCCCTGTATTACGTTATCGACAGCGATTGGTACTTGTTCTCCACTTCAGAAGTTGTTATAAGACCTTTAGTAAGTGGAATGAAACAGGTATAAGATGCCATTGATGGTTTAAGGGTAAAAGCGATGAGTACATTACTAAAATCACTGCTAGTTGCAACTGCAATCACTTCAATGGGCACAGCTGCGGTAGTATTAGATACATCTGGTATTGAGGCTAAGTTTGCTTTTGAAGGTACGATTGAACCCTTGTGTAAAACAAGCAGCGGTAACAACAATAGTGTGACAAGCTTGAAGTTAGACGCTTCACAGCAAACACAAGAAATCGGTACGCTTGATGTTTGGTGTAATACAGGCGAAAACGCCACAACGGAATATACGTCAGCAAATGGTGGTTTTCTAGTTGCTAGTAATACTCAGGGGAGTAAAATTGCTTATACACTCAACATCGGTGATACCGCTGGTATCGACTTAGAATCGGGTACATACAAGCACACTAAAGCAACTGGAGCTGGTACAGGCGACACAGGTGAAACACAAGCGATATCACTTAAAATTACCCCTCAGTCAAACGGTCTAAACGATTCGGGTACTTATTCCGATACAATTACTGTCACAGTCAGCCCTAACTAATCTTCAATTTATGCTGCCTAAATGGTATAAAGATCAAATCCTTTATATGGTGAGTGCTTGGTAACACAGTTACGCGTACTACCGCTTCAATTTAAAAAGTGTTCTATTTTCAACGCTGCCTTGTTAATATTCCTTGTTACAATATAAACCCTTTTTGGGTATATTCGCTTTCTGTAGAGGTGTAATCTTAATTAAATCTGAAATAGGTGTATTTAATAAGGAAATAGAAAATGACCTCATTAAAGGGGGGGGTTATTGGCGTTATTCTGAGTGCATTACTCGGTTGCTCTGATAGAGCTCAACAAGCCGACTCAAACTTTGTTCCTCAAAATACCCAACAAACCTTTTCAAGTAAAAACAGCCCTATTGTATTTATAGACGAAGCTCACAATAATTTTTTAACAACAAATGGGCGGTTCAGGCCTTTTGCGCAAGTTCTTGAGAGTGATGGATATACTGTTCGACCTAATCAGGAGCGTTTTTCTGCAAAGAGTCTGCATCGCGCTGATATACTCGTGATTGCGAATGCGCTAGATAAAAATAGAAAAGACTGGGCCCCGCCATTTTCTGATGCACTGACTGACGAAGAAGTGTCCATTGTTAAAATATGGGTACAACAAGGAGGCTCACTTTTTTTAATTGCAGATCATACTCCGTTTCCTAAAATAATTGAAAATCTAGCCGGTCAATTTGGTTTTAAATTCAGTCATGGACATGTGAATAATGCGATGTTTTACGCTCATGACAAAACGCTCGGTGATCATATAATTACCGCTAAAGTTACTCAGAGTGAACCGCTTCGTTATTTGCCGACCGGTGTCACTGAAACGGTAAAAAGTAAGATTCAACGTAATCGCATAGAGCGGGTGAGAACATTTGGTGGTTCAGCTTTTAAAGCGCCACCTGAGGCGACATCACTTTTAACTTTTGGTGAAGGCGCTTTTTCTATTGTCCCTGACATACCTTTTCAAGTAAACGCGGATACGCCTAGAGTGTCTATGGACGGGTGGAGTCAAGGTGCTGTATTAGAGATTGGGAAAGGTCGAGTAGCTGTATTTGCTGAGGGAATGATGTTTTCGTCTCAGTTAGATACTGAATCAGGAAGAACATTTGGTTTAGCAGCTAAAGGCGCTGAACAAAATGAAATGTTTTTATTAAATTTGATGGCTTGGCTTGCTGGTGTGATTTAAAGGTGCAGCAAATACTATTTAATAAGCTATTTTATCTTTTTCAAGAGGTGTTGATGCAATGCTGCGTCTGTTGGGCACGTTAGCAATGATTTTTTATGGACCTTAATATACCTGCTCATAACTTTCTGATTTTGTTATCAGAAAGTAGCTTGTGTGTTTTAAAATAGACCCCTAATATAGACTGAGTATGCAGGGATAGCTTACAAAAGTTCAAATAGCACATTAGCGTTTGATACAGCGTACGCCATAAAAGAAAAATTCCCGTAGCATAAACAATATAATTCTAGGCACACAGGGCAAGTATCGCCTTTGTTTAGCATATAATTATGCGTTGCAAGCTAGGTGCCGATTGAATACCAAATTATGAACTTTTAAGGAGAGTATAAAGTGAATTGGGCGTCTTTTGGTGCATTTCTAAAAAGTGTTTTTATACCGCTTGTTACGGTTGCAACAGCGACGATGGTTGCTTTTTTGAATTCTTCAATTTCACAGGTAGACCACGAGCTGAAGCAGCGGATTGCCGCTGTAGATATTGCGATTAAGGAAGCGCGTGATGAACGTGAAAAAATAGATGCCGAGCGTGAGTTTAATTTTAAAATTTATGACCTCGTGCAACAATCTCTAGAAGAAAAAAATGAACGCAAGCAAGAAGTCGCAAAACAGTTTGTGCTAGTTATGGTCGATGGCGAGTTAAGGCGCCGTCTGTTGGGCGTTTTAGAAGAAGGTGGCACCCCAACAATTAAACAAGAAGCTGCAAACATAATTGTACAAGAAAAAGAGTTTCAACGTGATGAAAACAGTAACTTAAGAACCAATAGAAATGTTAAGCCCTCTTTTGATTGGGAGGATTGGGATTATGATATTTTTTGGTGTACGTCATCTGGAACTCATGCGAAAGAACAAGCTAATTTTATAAAACAAGAACTTGAGCGAGAAGGAGCGAAAGGTCGAATTAGAGTTCGAGAATTGTACCCTTCAGTCAATTCACGCACTGGGTATAAAGTATCAGGCTACGCAATTAGGCGAAGTGAAAATGAAACGACACAGGCTAATGCTTTAGAAAAGCTTGCGGAAACAGTGCTATCAAAAAAAGGCTATCCGGCAATATTCAAACAGCAACTCACTAGCCAGAATACTAGGTGGTATATCAGTGCTTTCATATGCCCGTGATAGGGTAATGTATTGAGACTGTCTATGCTTTACACTTGTCTTGTCGTAGGAAATTTAGAGCCTATTGTAAGGCGTACTTTTATTAAGTTTGCGTAGTTATATAAGGGATGTTTTGCGATATACGATAGCGTTCGCACTGAGTTTTTTACTTTTTACAGGGTGTAAATCTACTGAAGGATTTACCCCTGTTTCTAAAATAAAATCTGGAGTTTCGAAAGAGGGCTCACTTGCAAATACAACGCTAATTTTAGATGTTAAAGCTGGTTTAGAAAAAGTGATTGGTAATACCATCAATAACTCAGAGCTATTCAAGTTTGTTATTCAACAACCCGTTGGAAGCTCAGGTTCTCAATTTTGGCGTGAAATGTGGGTTGTCAAAAAAGCCAATGAAGTGACCCAATACCTTATTACATTCAAAGAAGTTGGTTTAGGTTCAGCAAACTTTGAAATAACAAAAATGTATGAAAACACCGTAAGGAAAGAGTGCCCTAAATCTGTAGATGGATTTGAGCAAGGTCAATCCAATTTATTTGTTAAAGTGTGTTTAGGTACCCCTGATTACATAGACCACAACTCAGATGGCCGATATGTCTATTTATATCATCGGCCAAATGGTATCGTCCTCACTTATTTATTTAGCAAGGAAAACAAGCTTACAAAGTTTTCCGTTTACCAAGACTACACGTGAAATGAGATATGTATAAGATACCGTAGGAGGGAGAGCCGATGGTGACAAACCATTGATGCCAAAAATAGTGACTGAAAACTAGACTAAATGAACTGCGACGAATGGTCGTGGTTGTATTTAGCCTTTTTATTGCTGCTTATTCTTGTCGCATATGCTCCTTCATTTCGAGAACTGCTTTAACATCGACAGAATACTCTGGAGTCGGCCTCGCTGAGGAACCCTAATTGGTTCGCCTGATTCTTCACAAAAGCCGTATGTGTCTAGACGAATGCGTTCAAGTGATTGTTAAATTTTTGGTAATAGCCTTTGCTCGCGTTCAACAATGCGGATTAACAAACTACATTGCTCTTCCCAGGTGGCTTTATCACTTGAATCGGTTACGTCAGGTTTATTCAGTATTTGTGTTTTTGCATCACGAACATGTGCCCTCGTTTCGTTATGTAAGTCTATAAGCCTTTGTTTAAAAACGCCAATTGCTCCGCATTCATATAACCTTCCTCAGGTGCGTTGAGGATTTTTTAGCTCTAGCGCTAATTCAGATACTGATTTACCTGCTTTCATATTACTCATCCACATTACTCTAAAACGTTAATTGTATTGTTATAACGTATTATTTGGGGTGTGTTAGAGCCTTTTATTTGTCGTTTGATTATAAAAATAGTGTGGTGTTGGCAAACAGTGAGTGACGACAAAAGCGCGATGGTAAATCTACGTATGGTCAATTTACCCTTGTTTATAGAGTGAAAATGCGTGGCCAGCCACTTAAAAGAGGTGCGTGTTCTTGATCTTGAAAACACCAAGAACACTTTATTAATGAAAGTTAAGGGCTTCAGTTAGGAAGCCCCGTTTTTAAGGTTATTTGAGGCTTCAATAAGGCATATACTCAGGAGGTAAGGGAAATGCAAAACGCCCTTCTACTGGGTAATGATCAGACAAATCCCAGCTTTTCCAGTGTTGACTATTGATACTGCGCGGTGTCAGCATTTTATTTTCTGATGCGTAAGGTGTCAGGTGGCCATTGCTATACAGCACGTAATCCAAATATTCATTGAATTTATCGTCTGCATATATATTAACTGGGCCAGCGTAAGAGTAAGGATAAGCGCCAGTGGCTTCTGGCTCTGTTGCATCTAATAATGCAAGGAAAGCCAAGTGCTCTTGTGGATAGTTGATTTTATCTACGTTAAAGTCACCCGCCATTATCACAGGCTCTTCATACGGAATGTGTTTGCTGTCAATGAAGCGCTTTAATTGTGCCAGTTGTTCAAAACGAACCGTTACATCTTGCTCACTGGTATAAGCGTGAGTATGGGTGCCAAAAATATGGAAAGCATTGCTGCCTTTTCTTATTTTTGCATAGTTCATTCCCTTACCAGCCAAGCAGCCATCAGCTCGGCAAGCGTTATAAACAACGGCATCTTGGGTTTCAATGGGCCAGCGGCTGGCGATGAATGAACCACCTGTCAAAATCTTACCTACTTTCCATGGGATTTCGGTCATGTACGGATAGGTTTTTGCCACATTTGCTCTGAACTTAGCCGTCAAGATAGGATCAAAAACTTCTTGAAATACAACTACATCGTAATTATCCATATACTGAGCTATGGTATCGAGCCGGTCGCCTGTATTTTTTGAGGCCAGTGGGGGTAATAATGCCCATGTGTTGTAAGTCAGTACATTTAATTCGTTTGAATACTCAGATTTTTCAGACTTGGCGAATTGGTTATGAATGACGTAGTGAATGTCATCTCCCGAGGTTCTGGCTGAAGATGATTTAAACGCCAAAGTTTGTTGTTGACCGTCAATCGAGACATAGTGAATATCGCGATCATCGTACCATGGGTCATTTTGAGCACTGAGCCACATGTTACTGAATGTCATGGTACCGAGCAGCTTCTGCTTTAGGTAAACCGGTTGTTCAGTACCATTAACCCTTGTTGTAAAAACATACTCTTTCCCCCACTTAATACCTTGGTCTCTGTTAAAGCGTAAGAATTTAACCGTGGCTAAAGGGGGAACTTCCGTTGCCAATTGTTGCCACTGGTCACCATGGCGAATATTGTTGTGCCCCGTTTGCTGGGTATTGAGTGTGAGGGGAGCCATGGTGTTATTGGTTAAATACATATAGCTTTCTGCCAACGCTTGACCGGATAATAAGCCTGACAAAATACCTACGATGATTAAACCGAGTGCTCTGCACTGTTTAAGGGGGATCATGTATAGTTCCTTTTTTAATTGTTAGGTTTGTAGCTCTACTTCTTGCAGGGGTGACTTATATATTGTTGATTTTTAAAATCATAAAAAGATTTTTCAGTAATAAAATAGAGCTTCATCGGAGGAAAGTAAACTATAACAGTTACATTATTATTACATTTCGGTGGTTTGTCGCGTGTATCCGTTATAAAGGGATAATTAACCAAGTTTACCAAACTTACTCATGACAGCATCATAACAACAAGGCTAAAAGTATCTTTGCTAAATTATTAACAAGTGTTTTAATGTTCCTTATAGTGGACGTCCCTAGTTTTGCTCTCATATATCTAATTTGCTACACATGTTCAGGAGGGGGCTTTCATTTCATTCGTCTAACTAGCACAAAGGAGCGTCAGGCTTATGGGTAAGTGGATATTGACTTTGATTCAATTTTTCCCGCTATCTATTTTTGCCACTTTTGCATTCTGGTATGGTCCACCCTCTGACGACCGTTGGCTTGACGCGTTCCAGCTAGGTGCCTTATTAGGCTTGCTTCAACTTCTCATTTTATTGCCTCAGAATAGCCCACTAAACCGTTTGGTTTTAGCCGGCAATATTTACTTGATGTTGGGTGGTTTAGCCGTTTGCTTCGAGCAATGGTGGTATTTACAACTTTACGGCTTATTACGCGAGTCAGCTATTATTATACTCATGGTTATTGTTGGCAGCTTAACAACTTTTGCGTCTTCTTCGGGGTTTATTGCTGTTAAAGGGAGTGCGCGTAAATTTTCTATTTATTTACTGTTAGCGTCTATTTCAATGATCCCACTAGCCATTATTTTTTCGGGTAATCGCACTTATGCGGCAGTGTTACCGATTATATTTTTGGCAATTCTGCAACGCTATTTGTCGCACATTGCGCAAAAAGTATGTGAGATAAAAAGTGCGAACTAACGCCCAGGAGCCTTAATTTAGTTGGTGGCTACTAACGCAGTAATGGGCTATTTTGCATTCATTAGAGAACAACTTACTCTCCTTAACTAAATTCGTTTTTCTTAGGTGGTTGTTAAGCGAAATAGTTGGCCAAATATATTTTTTACTGCAAATTTTAATGTTCCTAGCATTTTTTGATAAGGTATAAAAATAACCCGTAAGACACTTTTTGCTCTATCTTTTTTGTGCCTCACTTGACAGCCAATGTAACTTATAATTCGCCAATAGTAAGGACATTTCTTTTGCGCCCATCACTGTATCCTTGTCGAACTGAATATAAAGAGGTTGCAAATGCTGCTCTTTTCCTTTTACATGTGCTCTGATACTTTGCAGCAAGAAACACGTGCTTTAATAGAGGTAAAAGTAAGTGAAAGGTGGCGTGTAGGTTGAGTAAATATTAATTCTGAGTTAATTTTGTTGGTGTAACTAAAAGGAGATAGTAAATGAAATTAAAATTTAACAAGAAACCGCTCAAATGCTTATCAACAAATACTAACCGTTTATCAATTGGTAATACCCCGCTGATTGCAGGTGGTACAGGACAAAATACCGGTAATACAGCTTGCTGTGACCAACAGTCTAATCAAAACCAGTGTGGCCCCACGATTCCAATTGTTTTAACCGCTTATACAGCGTGTGACTGCCCAACAGCATTAAATGTATGTGGTCCGAACTAGATATTTTGTAAGCACTTACACTTTTTATAAGTGCTAACATAACAATGAAGGGTAGACTCTTGTATGAGTCTACTTTTTTTGTTTTTGCTCTTGCTGCCATGCCCATGTAGGCGATTTGACCAGTAAGTTTAGCCTGTAACCCCAAGTCGGTGCATGCCACAGCCTGTTTATAAGTGTGAGATAACCCGAGAAAAACACTTTCAGTGGGTTAACGCTGTTTAACCTCGGATAAACCCCATAGGTTACGGGTTCATTTTCTTGTGCGAATGTGCCAAACATTTTGTCCCAAATGATGAATATACCAGCATAATTTTTATCAAGGTATTGCTTATTGGTCGCATGATGCACTCTGTGATGTGAGGGGGTATTAAAAATTGCTTCGATAGGACGAGGTAGTTTTTTTATCGTCTCGGTATGCAATAAGGTTTGAAACACTTGTACGACTATTTCGGCTAAAAATATTATAAATGGGTGAAAGCCCAACAGAGCCAAAGGTAGGTGAAAAAACAGTGGGAAAAACCAGTCCAGTGGACCATGGCGATAGGCTACCGAAATATTAAAATGCGGCGAACTGTGGTGCACAGTGTGCGTAGCCCAGCCAAAACCGTTTTTATGTAAAAAGCGGTGCTCCCAATAATAAGCGAGATCAGCAATTACAATACAACAAAGTATGCTCCAACCATTTAGTGGTAGGTCAGTAATACGAAAGTGATTGTAAGTATATAAAAATATGCCCGCATAAGTGGCTGCGACAACAGCGACGATGAGGATAAACATGCCCAATGTAACAAAGTTGGCCACACTGTCCCCGAAAAAATTTCTAGTAAACTGCTTTTTCACCACGTAGCGCAGACATTCAACAATAAATAAGCCGATGGCGATAACGAAAAACCAATCATCAATCCAAGCCTCTAGGCCCCATACTTCATTTGGTGTAAATAGTTGTGTTAAAAGTTCCATGCTCCGCTCCTAGTTGTACGACACGAACACTTGCGTTGATGTTGTTTTGCCAGATAGATCTAAAGCATGTACTTCAAGTACATATGCTACTTTTTTACTATAGTCTATTTCTTTCCAAGCGTTAGTTAATTGAGTTTCAGTATATTTATCAACAGGTAATAGTTCAGTGTAATGGTGCGTATCTATTGTGAAGGGTTTATCGAACTGGCTTAGGTTAATTATGTCATAACCTATGATTACGTCAGCTTGTTGATAGTTATTTGATAACGCTGAATATAAAACATAGACTTTTTGAGGGGCTTTTTTAAGCGCTTGGTGCAACGTACTGTGTTGATTAAAGTGCTGCCATAACTGCCCGATATTATGCAGTGGAATCCGCTTGCGTACGCCGGCAATACGAATCGTGTCTGGCGTGATTTTATCGTTTTCGTTATCAATAGGGGTTACTTTATTGCGCTCTATGATTTGTGTGCTGGGACTTAAGTTGATTTCTTGGGCGGCTGCATTATTTCCTTGAAACAACGCAAGCCCCCAAAAAAGAACAACAATAATAACGCTTGTAAATATTGCACTAAATAGATTCATACAACACACCATATATAAGAAGAGATGGTGTAATTTACGTTATATAGCTTTAAATTGTCAATATGAAAATTTACCGTTTTTACGTTAATTGTGAACAAAGTAATACAGATGCTTGTTTGAACTTATAAATTTCATCAAGTAAACCTAACGGTAATAAAGACTCAGCCATAAGATAATTAGCGTAAATACCATAGGCAATAAGTTCTACTCTCTTTGATTCAGCGTCAGGGTATTGTGTTTGAAATTCATGAATAAGATGCTGAATGAACTCCTGCATAATGTGCTGTTGGTGGACTTTGATAGGGGCAAGCCTTTTTGCTTCGGAAAATAAAGCCTCACCAATGATTGTGGTATTGATACTTTCTTTACTACGAGAAGAAAACAGCGAATCTATGAGAGCTTCAGCTCTGTTTGATGATGGTAGCCATGTTAATAACTCCTGCCATTGCTGAGTATATTTATCTCGCCACCGTTCACTTAACAAACAAATTATGTCGTCACGATTACCAATATAATGCCTTAAAATAGTGCGTTTCATTTTGGCTGTCTCAGCAATGTTTTCTAGTGACGTTGCTTGAATACCCTTTTCTAAAATACAAACCTCAAGTGCATCGAGTATTTCTTCTCGACGTTGTCCTGCTACGCTCGGCCTTGCCATTGTTCTCTCCCATTACATTTATAACTCTACTATAACGATCCTCTTTTAAATTGTCATGTTGACAATTTAAAAGAGAGTAAGGTAAGCTATAAATTGTCTGGTTGACAATTTATGATTCAATATGTCGAGGTAATCATCTATATGAATAGAATCACTCAGCTAATGGTGCCGCTATCACTCATGTTATTTATCGGGTGTGGCGCAAGTGAACAAACAAAAATAGTGTCAGTAGTTCAAGCAATGAATGCTTCTCCAAGTATTGTTGCCCGCCCTTTGGCAAGGTCTGAATTTATTGGTTTTGAGTCAGCACCGGTTAGACCAATCGCTAAAACAGCGGATGGCAAGCGTTTATTGGTCGCGAATACATCTAATAATAGCCTCGAGATATTTACTGTATCTGTTGATGGGGCGCTTACTCATCAACAATCGCTTACGGTTGGTTTAGAGCCTGTTTCAGTCGCTGTGATGCAAAACCAAGCATGGGTAGTTAATCATCTTTCAGACTCTGTGAGTGTGATTGACCTTAGTCGAACAGTTGCACAAGTCACACGGACGTTACTGGTAGGAGATGAGCCCAGAGATATCGTGTTTGCGAATAATAAAGCATTTATCACCACAGCGCATCGTGGTCAGCAAAGGCTGTACCCAGCGTTAAAAAATATTGATGGAGCTGGTGATCCTGCATTGCATCAAACGGGACAAGGGCGCGCTGATATTTGGGTCTTTAACGTAAATGATTTAGGGAAAACATTGGGTGGGCAACCGATAAAAATAGTGTCCCTGTTTGGAGATACGCTACGTGGCTTGGCGGTTACACCAGATCAAAAAACGATTTATGCAGGAGTGCTGAATTCGGGTAATCAAACTGCGGCTGTCCATGAATCTGTGATGTGTGCTGGTTACGAAGATGATGAATATGGAGCTTACCCTTGTCAAGTATTGGATGGGTTAACCAGTCCCAACGGATTAGAGGACGGTTATTTACCTGGTGGAAGAACGGCGCCGGGCATTAATAAAGACGGGGTTGCTCAGCCTTGGACCAGTATGATTGTCAAATATGATAACCGCACAAAGCAGTGGTTAGATAGTAAAGGTAGAAACTTTTCAAATGGCATTCGTTTCAACTTACCAGACCTAGATGTGTTCGCAATTGATACTGTCTCCTTAAGCCAGCGTGCTGCGTATAAACATGTGGGAACAACCTTGTTTAATTTGGCAGTAAACCCCCAATCAGGCAACGTATATGTTTCAAATACACAAGCAAATAACGCTACGCGTTTTGAAGGGGCTGGCGCATATGCTGGATCAACTGTTCAAGGGGACATTGCACGAAGTCGTATTACAGTTATTACTCCAAGTACGCAAGAAGTGCGTGCAAGGCATTTAAATCGACATATTAACTATACTGACCTTAAAGGCAATGCTTTGGTTAAGCAGCATAGCTTATCGACGCCTATGCAACTGGCGGTATCACAAGATGGGAAAACGCTTTATAGCGCTGTTATTGGTTCAAACAAAGTAGCAGTATTGCCAACTTCGCAGTTAGAAAATAACCAGTTTTGGGATAATGAAGGCAAGGAGTTTGACCCTATGGTATTGAGCCAGGGATATTTTTCCGTTGAAGGAGGCCCAGCTGGGTTGCTGCTTGATGAAGCTCAAAGTGCATTGTATGTATTTACACGCTTTGATAATAGTTTGGTTAGTATTGATTTAAATAGTAAGCGTGAAAAGCAACGGTTATATATGCCGACCTTAGAGCCACAAGATTTTAGTGCGGGCCGAGCAATGTTGTATGACGCCAACCGCTCATCATCAAATGGAGAGTCTTCGTGTGCTAGCTGCCATATTTTTGGTGATACCGATCATTTGAGTTGGAATTTAGGCAATCCTGATGCCTCAAATGGTAAAAATCCGCAACCATTTCCGACTCAAAACATATCAGAGCTAGGGTGTTCGCTCGTTGGACCAGCTGATGAAAGCTGTCAATTACTCGATGTTATTAATGGCAATGGGGATTTACAGTCGTTTGCAGCGATGAAAGGCCCAATGGGAACACAAACCCTTCGAGGGATGCGTAATCACGGACATATGCATTGGCGGGGAGACCGTTCAGTGGGTTACTTCGGTGAGGATAGTAAACAAACGCTCGACGAAAAAAGCTCATTTAAGAACTTTATTGTCGCATTTGAAGGCTTACTCGGGTTAGATATTAGCTTGCCAGAGTCAGTAAATACGACTGAAAAATCGCCTGACGTGATTGCGCTTGAGAAAGATATCGATACATTTGCTGATTTTATGCTGCGCGTGGCATTACCACCGAATCCGATCCGCAATTTAGACAATACGCTGTCTTTGTCGGCCCAAAAAGGCGCTGGTTTTTTTCATGGTTCTCGACGGTCTGATGGTGCAGCAGAAGACACCTCTGTTAATGGTGAAAGTACAGATGGGGTAAATTGTCAAGGGTGTCATGGCGTTGATCATGCACAAGGCTTTTATGGGACTCGCGGCGAGGTGGCTCATGGTGGCGAGATTCAAATATTGAAAGTGCCTCAGCTTAGAAACCTATATACCCGTGTTGGCATGTTTGGGCTGCCTGATAGAGAGGGGTTTTTACCATCACATACGAAAGAACATCAAGGTGATCAAATTCGAGGCTTTGGTTTTTTACATGATGGGGCAACAGATCAACTCGGAAATTTTTTAAAAGGCGCGGTTTTTGATAATGGCGAAAAAGGGTGCTTACCGGGAACAAATGAGCGTCATGGTTGTCATTTCAATTTTGGAAAAGTGGGGATCCCTGATGCCTCAACGCGTCAAGGTTTGGTGGATTATATGATGGAATTTGACAATGATTTGGCTCCCATAGTCGGCCAACAAATTACCCTATCGGCGCTGTCAGGAGCAGGTGTGTTCAACCGTATTACGCTATTAGAACAACGCGCGAAAACGCCGTTTATTTCTAAAATTTTAGGGGGGAAGGTGACAGAGTGTGACTTGATTGCATTAGGAACTATTAACAATCGCAAACGAGGCTACTTATTTGAGAGTAAAACGCAAACATACCGCTCAGACTCGGCATATGAACAGCCGTTATCATCGATACAAATACGTTTATTGGCAAGGGAAGAGAACAATAACTTGACCTATACTTGTACTGTGCCAGGCAAAGGGTGGCAGTCAGCGCTAGATTATGATTTAGATGGCATTTTAAATGCCGATGAGGAGAAATAGTATGTGGCCTACATTACCATGGAGTTATTGGTTAGGATTTGTGCTAATACTATGGCTGTTATTCGATTTGATCCGTGGCGAGGCGTATATTTGGCAGGCATATCGTAGAGAGAGTGAGCCAGGGATGTATTGGTTTACCATGCTTGTATGGGCTGTGGTGGCCGCAAGCTGCTTTATATTTCCTTATTGGCCTTATGATTAGGTCTGTTGTAAAGGTGTTGTTATGAATACACAAAATGGTTTACCGCTTGATGCTTATATTTCACCACAGTTTTTTGCGTTAGAGCAGCAGCATATTTTTTCAACTACATGGGCTTTTGCTGGGTTAGTTGAAGACTTAAACGTTGAAGGTGATTATCTGACAGTGCAAGCAGGGTTGAATAATATTTTGGTGATTAAAGGTAAAAGCGAGCAGCTTTTGGCTTTTCATAATATGTGTCGCCACAAAGGCACCAGACTCCGTGATGGCAAAGGCAAGGCAAGCAATAAACTTGTTTGTCCTTATCATGATTGGGCCTACGATTTAGAAGGGAAGCTATTATCATTGCCTAAAGCAAGCAGGGAGTTTCCGGCCTTAGATAAAAGTTGTTATGGCTTAAAGAAAGCGAATGTGGGCATTTGGCGAGGGATGATTTGGGTCCACCCAGATCCCAACTCCCAATCAATTGAGCAATGGTTTTCGTCAATGGTACCTTATTTAGGGCCTCATAAAGTTGAGACATTAATTGAACCTGAAGACAGTATTATCATTGAAGATATAGAAGCGAATTGGAAGGTTGTTGTTGAAAATTATATTGATCACTATCATTTAGCTCACCTTCATGTTGGCACATTGAATATGTATGATCATAAACGTGCCGAGTTTGGTTTTGTTGGACCGCACTTTCGGTTTTGGGAACCATTAACAAAAGAGTATCAACAAGACATCAAGCAAAACTCGCCTTACCCACTTATTTACGATACGAAGATAGAGAAACTAGGCACTTGGGTGCCGATGCTATTTCCAGGTATCGGGTTAGCTGAGTCTGAGTCCTCATGGTCTGTTTTTCAGATAGTCCCAGTCGCTGTCGATCGTAGCAAAGTGATCATTCGCACAAAAATGAAGAATGGTTCTGCATTAGAATTTATGAAGCAAAGTATTCGCTCAGCAAGTTACTGGAACAAAAAGGTTAAAGCGAAAGACTCTGGGTATGATGATAAGCATGGGCTTGGATCTGCGAACTTTTTGCAAGAAGATATTTATGTGTGTGAACAATTGCAGAAATCTTTTTCTAGCCCGTTTTTTGAGTTTGGGCCAAGCGCAGAATACGGAGAGTGCCCTGTGAGAGAACATAAAAAGCTTGTGTGGGAGTGGATTAAACCGCACTGGCGATGATTATCTTTTAAGGCAGGTTGTTGTTATCTTTGATGTAATTGACACGCAATTTCATGTCATATCGATTACAATGAAAAAATAAGGCATTTTGCAGCGCTAAGAGAGCAAATATATGCACAGAGGAGTTGTAAAGACACTGACAGCCGTGATGGTGTTGTTTTGGGTCGCGTCTTGTCAGTCAACGTTAGATCTTCAGTCTGCGAACGAAATTAAAAAGCTGACTAAACAAGTTAGTCAAGACCCAAATGATATCGTGGCGATAGTGCAAGGAGTAAAGCGCTCTCAGCAAGCAATTAGTCAAGATACAGCCAAAGTGCAGCAATTACTTGCTAATTTAGACACAATCATTGAGCAGGTGTGGGGTGAGGGAAATAAAGAATTGCCCAGTAATACCCGCTATGTGAAGTATTCCAATGACTATCAAGCCCGTGCTATTGTGGATTTTGATACAGGGTGGGTCAAAATTGAAACCATTGCCACCAAAAAAATCAGTGAAAAACTCTCACAGGCGGTATTTGAAACACTATTAACTTCTGATGACCCTAGTCAAACGGATATTTTTTCTAGCCAATCCCCTAAGGTTGCAGGTGAACCTTTTTTATATCCCCAAGTACGAGACCAAGATGGTCAGTTAGTCCGTTTCGAATGGCGGGCTCGGCGGTATGCTGATTATTTAGTTGCCAATAAGCTGAAAACGACGTTTGAAGGGGATAAAAAGATATCTTATGTCGGGTTTAACTTAGTGCGTGACCACAAACACTTGCGTCATTTAAAGTACAGTGAATATGTGTTAGCGTCAGCTAAAAAATACAACATAGCCCCAGCACTCATTTACGCGGTGATTGAGACTGAAAGCTCTTTTAACCCTTATGCCGTGAGTCATGCAAATGCCTATGGGCTGATGCAGGTCATTCCGGCAACAGCAGGTCGAGATGTCTATAAACTAGAGAAAAAACGCACGGGGCAGCCCACAAAGTCAGTGCTTATGAACCCCAAACAAAACATTGATATTGGTACTGCGTATTTGAAAATATTAAACACACGTTATCTTGTGGGAGTAAGTCATCAACAAAGCAGAGAGTATACCATTATTTCAGCCTATAACGGGGGGGCGGGTAATGTGTTTAAAACCTATCATTCGAACCGTACAACAGCAGTACAAAAAATTAATGCACAGTCTCCGTCTAGTGTGTATAAACGCCTTCGTCACCAGCATCCACGTGATGAATCGCGCCGTTACTTAGAAAAGGTGACCAAAGCCAAGGAAAAGTATTTATAGACGGTCACACTGCCGTTAAGAGTACAACTTATGGCGTAAATAGTATGGCAATAAACAAATATTAAGGCCTTTGAAACTAAAGTCTCATAGGCCTTATAGGGGGGCTTAATTTATGCTGTACACTGAATCGGCGTTAATAGTTGTGCCTTTTATAGCTTAACCTCAGCTCTGGATAAGCGAATTTGCCCAATAAAGCTATTTTTCTCACTCTCGGCGTTGCTTTCATTTGTAATAGCCCGCTATTACTGCATAAAAGCGCCTTGATATTGAACAAGATATCATCATTGGATTGTACGTAAGTTTGTTTTCAAAACATTTTCTACTCCAAAACCCTTATCCAAACCTGAGGTTACTTACTTTGTTGGCCGCTGATGAGTGCTGATAGCCAGCTAATACTGCGCACGCCGAGCATAGGAAAGGAATCGCTATGGCCTGCGGACTCAATGACAATTTTTTGCAATTTTAAGCTTTTATCATTTCTTTTGTGCAGCAACTCCACAAACTCATTGACGTGAATACCTAACTTATCTTCCAACGCACCGTATGAGATGAATACATTGGCATTGAGTTGCTTATGTTGAGTGCCAAGCTCTAACAAGTGAGGAATATCGCGCCAAAGAGATGGACTGCCGAGAATATAGTTTTTGAACGTATCAGGCTGCGCCATTAAGATATAGCTACCAAATAATCCACCAAACGAAAAGCCGAAATAGGTACGATTATTTGGGTCAGCGTTATATTGGTTTTCGATATATTGAATGATGTCGTTTCGGATAAATGCTAGGTGATTGTTTGCTTGACCCAGCTGATGTTTGGCTTGAACTTTGGGGTCGCTTGATGCTCTTATTGAGAAATCACGACCACGACTTGCACTGGCCTCTTTGTCTTTTAATGTCCCCTTGGTGTTTATTTGCCAGGAAATCCCAACTAAAATGGCATTTTCCATAAGAAATGCAGTCGCACCTGATAACAACTCCATATGCCACTGAGCGTCGGTGTAATAAATGACAGGATAAGCTGTATCTTCATGTTTGTTATATCCCTCAGGCAACTTTATATACAGTTCGTATTGCTTGTCTTGCTGTGTGTCTTTAATTGGTATTACGTGTGTATGGGGTAACGTGAAAGAGCTTGCGCCACTTACATTTGCCGTAAGTAGGAGGAGTATACAAGCCAAAGTGATTACCCAATTATTTTTAATGTTCATTATGTTACTTCCTTATCAATTGCTAAGCCATATTGAAGACGTGGTTTCAGGTTAAAGACTCAAGCTCACTGTATCGGCATTGTGTTTAAAAGACCTGACGTTTAGCTGATTTGTATATGATATGATGTGTTGAATTTTATTGTATTAATTATCAATCGGTTATATGTAAATGTGTGATGTGTAGAGCCGCCTTGCCTGTGTATGTAACATCCCTCACATGGCCTTGTTTCAGTGTTTATATAAGCGGTGCTTGCACTTTTGTATTGAGACTTTGATAATATTTGTAATTAAAGGGGTGAAAAGAGACCTGAATGAGTACAACTAAAAGCAGTATCTATTCTATAGCGCAGCTCGGACATGCAGCATTAAGGGCGCGAGCTGTTGAAGTTGAAGATATTCTCAGTGATGAATGTCAGCAACTCATCAATACAATGATGTTGGCGGTATCTGAAGCGGGTGGCGTGGGTATTGCTGCACCGCAAATACATCACAGTAAGCGTATTTTTATTATGTGCTCAAAGCCCAATACACGGTATCCACAAGCGCCACTAATGGCACCAACTGCGATTATTAATCCCGAGATTTTGCATTATTCAGATGAAAAGGTAAAAGATTGGGAAGGGTGCTTAAGTGTGCCAAGTATGCGAGGCTTAGTGCCAAGATATAAGCAGATAACAGTACGGTATTTGGATCAACAAGGTCATGTGCGTCAGGAAACGTTGACAGGCTTTATTGCACGTATTTTTCAGCATGAGTTAGATCACTTAAATGGGCTCACGTTTATTGACCAGTTAGAGTCGATGCAAGATTTAATCAGCGAAAGTGAGTGGTATCGTCAGTTTGCTGACAGCAACTGAGCGAAACTTCAATGGAGAAGTTGCAGCCAATAAAGGCGAATGCCCTTGGCTAACTTACAACGCCAGATATTAACAGACGTTGTAAGTTAGTATTCATGTAAAGCTTATTTATGTTTGCGACGACGCAGCACCGCGAATGGTGCCGCTAAAAGTGCAAACCAAGCAAGAGAGCCAGACGAAGACTCTGATGATGCTTGAGTCACTGTTGGCGTAGGAGTTGGCACAGGTGCAGGCTGCTCTGCATCGGTATCCACGACATTCTCAATATTTATTGTGATGGCAGCAGGGTCTGATGTATTACCTAACTTATCGATAGCAATGACCATCAAAGTAGCGATATTGTTCCCCGCTTCAAAATCAAGGACTGCTGAATTAGCAACAACGATTTGGCCATTATTATTAACTGAAAAAGCGGTGTTAGTTGATGACTTTACTAAATACTCAGCAATTTCAAGGGTATTTTCTTGCGTTACCGATTCAAGTTGACCAATCACTGTACCAGTGGCTGTATTTTCCTCAACTGAAAACTCAGCAGCAATGAGTTTAGGTGGGGTATAATCCGCCGCACTGTCAATCACATTCTCAATATTTACCGTTACTTTAGTCGCTTCAGATTCATTACCTAATGTATCAACCGCAATGACCATGAGTGTTGCTGTGTTATTACCCGCTTCGAAATCAAGTTCACCAGCGACTAACACTTCACCTTTGTTATTCACGGTCAACGCAGTATGTGAAGACGATTTCACAGTATATGTTTTTACTTCAAGGGTATTTTCTTGTGCTTCTAACTTTAGTTGCCCAATAACGGTATCTTTTGTGGTATTTTCCGCAACAGAGAACTCGGCAGCGATGAGTTTCGGTGGCGTATACTCTGCAGCACTGTCAATTACATTCTCAATATTAACTGTCACTTTAATGGCTTTAGATTCATTACCTAATGTGTCAACTGCAATGACCATGAGTGTTGCTGTGTTATTACCAGCCTCAAAATCAAGTTCACCAGCGACTAACACTTCCCCTTTGTTATTGACGGTCAATGTAGTATGTGAAGACGACTTGACTGTATATGTTTTTACTTCAAGGGTATTTTCTTGGACAGCTAATTCTAGTTGACCTACGACCGTGTCTATTGCGGTATTTTCTGCAACTGTGAACTCAGCGGCAAAGAGTTTAGGTGGTGTATACTCAGCTGCGCTATCAATCTCATTTTCAATGTTTATGATTATTTCAGTTGCTTTAGATTCATTACCAAATATATCCGTTGCAACAACCATTAATTTCGCGGTGTTATTACCAAGTTCATAGTCTAGCTCGTCAGAGTTGACAACGACAATTTCACCCTCTTTATTAATTGCAAATGCGGTATGTGTTGACGATTGAATTTCGTATTGAGTAATTTCCTTGTGAGCTTCAAGGTCTGTTATAACGAGTTTGCCAATCGGAGTGTCGTCGGCGGTGTTTTCAGCAACAGAAATCGTCATAGGCAGCAGTACGGGGGCTTTTAATGGGTTTCCATACTTTAGCATTGAAGAAGTAATAGGTAACAATACCCCTTCAAGTTCACCAGAGGTGAGTGCAAATGCAGAATCAGCATTGATATACGCTGTTTCACCTTGTTTAATCTCAACGACAGTTTCACCCGCTGCGTTTGTGAATGTTGCAGGAGAGGTTGCGAATGTGGTTGTACCCGTTAGTGTATCAGTTACATCGTATGCACCAATCTGATAACCGTAACCTACAGAGGCTTCAACCGTGATTGTATCACCTAGGTTACTACTGGTAAGGCCGATTAAGTCTGAGCACCCTGAGAATGTGACAGTATTTGAGCCTGAGGTATGATACATGTCCGATAAAAATGCCCATTGTGATGCACCATCAACAATAGGTCCACTTATTGTGCGTGAGCGGCCTGGTACTATAGCACTGCGGCCTACATCACTATACTGCGCTAATGCGTAGTCGTACGTGCCGTCGTTATCAAGGTCTAAATTCATTGCATAACCACCCGCTCGACGCAAGTGTGTTAGCTCATCACGCAGCATGATTGAAGCCGTAAATGCCACACCAGTATCACATCCGTCAGCCGTCACAGCGTTAAATGTTGTGGCTAGAATGTTGAAATCTTTTTCAGATTCACTTACTTCAGTACCCGTTGCAACTAACTGCTCTGACATAGGGGTAATATCTTTGAAGCCATTGTTAGTCAATGCGACTTTGAAATTACCAGCAACACGTTCATAACTCAGTTTTAAACCAACATGTGCTTTCGGTAGGGCATGATAAACAAGGTGTAAATCATGGTCACCTTCAGTATTTGGGTCATCAAAGACTAATGCGCCATCAAATTCAGATAAAGTCAGTGCTGGGCTACGCTCAGCTAGCTCATCCGCATTAAGTGGGTTCTTCAGTTTCCACTGTGGTAACTTAGCAGGGTCAATCGTCAAGGTTACATCAAACTCAACAGTTTGACCTGCTGGTACAGTAACAGATTCAGGCATTTCCCAGCTCACTGCACCCGTTGCAGCATCATTTTCATAACGTGCTTGCGTGCGAAGGTTATAAGTCTTGGCTTCGCTTGAGAAGTTTTTCAATGTCACAGTTTTAGTGTATGCCGTTACTTCTGACACATTTTCAAAACCAAATGACAACGCCGCTTGGTTAGTATCAAACTCTGAGTGATAGACCCATGCCGCAACCGGTGATTTAACCGCTTTATCAACATTCACTAAACCTGCACCAATCAAACTAATCGGTGCCAATGGTGAATCAGGGTTAACCGATGTTGCTTCAACTGTTACATTCAGATCAGCGGTGTTCATGATGGTTGCTTTAATTTCTGAAGCATTACGCTCTGGTAACGCTTCACGAACAAGTGCCACAGCACCTGCTGTCATTGGACCTGAGAACGAAGTACCCGTTGCGCCAGCCACTTTATCTTGTGTGCCCGTTGCTGCAACTTGAATGTTCACACCTGGTGCTGTGATTTCTGGCTTTAATAGACCATTCACTGAAGGACCACGTGATGAGAAGTCTGCCACTGCACCAGCAACATTCTTCATCACTACTTGGATTGCATACTCAGCCGTTTCACCCGCTGCTAGTTTATCTTTTATTGCTTTACCCGCTTGGAAGTTCACACCCACAGAGAAGATAGTGATTTCTGTAGAGCTGCCACCCATTGGTGCTGGAGTACCATCTACGTTATTATTTGCAACAAGCACAAATGCCGCGCCTTTAGCTTGTGCATTTAATACTTTTGTTGTAAATGCACATGCACCACGGTCAATCAATACCGCCTTACCTGTGAAGTCCACATCGTCAGCAAATGCATCACAACCATTTTGGTTTGCATCAGGATATACAAGCTCTGTATTCGTGTTGCTGAACGTGAACGCGCCTTGAGGACCAAAGCTTGCGGCTTGAATAACCGTCTCAGCACCTGCAACAGTACCGGATGCAATACCTTCTTCTAACGTTGGGTGTGTCATTGCACCCACTGATAGTGCATTTGGTGTCGTACTTGGACCACCGATACGAAATGGGTGGTCACCATCGTTACCCGCTGAAACGACCACATTCACGCCTAAGCCAACCGCACGTTGAATAAGGTATTGTACACCACTGCCTGTGTATGTATCACCGAACTCACCACCGAGAGACATGTTGATCACATCTACACGGTCTGAAATATCGCCATCCCCATTAGGATCCATTGCTGACTCGAGTGCCGCAGCTTGTGCTGCACTAGGACAACCACCACCACAGACAGAATAAACATACAATTCAACGTCTGGTGCAATGCCTGTCACCGAGTGAGAAACCGATGTACCATGACTTGTTGGTGAGTTTTCTTCAGTAGGTACCGCTGGATCATTCTCAATGGGATCGGCATCGTTACGCATATAATCGTAACCGCCTTTGACTTGACCTTGAGGCCATGCAACCGTTGTTGGATCTGCTTGAGCAGCTTCATACGCTTCAACAGTACCGGCAGCTTCATTGAAGATTTTGTGGGTATAATCAATACCAGTGTCAAGCACAGCCACTTTTTGGCCCATACCTGTAGCCAAACCTTCAGTACGTACTGGCGTTGCTTTAATGTAGTCAGATGATTCTGCAATGTGTAGTTCAGAATCAAACATAGGTAACACACGTTCTACGCGTGCGTCTTTTTCAATCGCTGCTAGCGCTTCTTTTGACGCTTCAACAATGAGTGTAGGGGCTAAAATACGTGTTTGACCAATAACTTTTGCATTGAAGTCTAAACTGTTTAGTTCAAGCGTTAACGCTTCTTGAAGTTGTGAAATTTGCGCCATTGTTGCACGTGCATCACCTGACTGGTATGTACCCTGAGCATATAAATTTGCTGCGGACGTTGCTTTTAGCACAATTAAATAGGATGTTGGCGCATTCTTTTTCGTATCTTGAGCTGCAAATTTTACAGCCTCGAAATTGGTAAAATTACTGACCATATTGGCAGTATTAGCAGAGACACCCGCTGTGAGTAATACACTACCTACTGCAGCTGCAATTGTTGATTTTTTTATAAGCTTAGACATACATTCCCTAGGAGTCATTGGTAACTGATTCTAACGATCGTTACTTTTATTGTTAACAAATATGCAGGTATTTGTTTTTTTTGTTCCTAGTATTATACATGCGAAAATGGACATAAATATAGTGTAAAAATATCAATAAAGTTATTTTATATTTAATTCATACTTAACTAGTTTGAGTTTTAACCAATGTTGCCTCCTCACCCGTTTTATTATAACGGAATATTAAAGCAACTCTTAAACTAAAAAGTCAAAGCTTGCATAGCTATGCGAAATAATATGGCATGATTAATTTGTTCAATATAGCCAACAATAACAATAAGGAAAGTTCATGGAATTTGAAGTAGCAAGAGATACATCAAAAGCGTTGTGTGATATGCCACAGAAAACATTTTTACCCAGTGGAACCATTATTAGCTTGATTGCTGAGCAGGCGAAGCTTACACCAGAAAAAGTGGTGATCATAGAAGGTGATTTGTCGGTAAGTTATGAGCAGCTGCTAGCACGCTCAGATGCTTTTGCAGCGGCGCTAGCTGAACGAGGCGTGAAGTCGGGTTCCTTGGTCGGGGTATGTATGAGTCGCTCATGGGATCTAATTGCTACTTTATTGGGGGTTTTAAGGGCGGGGTGTGCTTATGTGCCCCTTGACCCAGCATACCCACAAGAACGAGTCCATTATATGTTGTCACATTCCAAAGCATCAGCAGCCATTGTTGAAAATGAGCATATGGCGCACCTATGCCAGATAGCACGGGAAGTCATTCATGTTGATACGATTAAAAATCAAGCCATTGATAATGTTCCGGGTCCAGAACCTACTGATTTAGCGTATGTGATCTATACCTCGGGGTCTACGGGGAAACCAAAAGGGGTTGCGGTTGAGCATCGCAATGTGGTGGCGATGAGTCATGCCATGGCAGAGCTGTTTAGCTCTGAGGAGTTATCTGGGGTATTGGCTGCCGCTTCGGTGTGCTTTGATACATCGGTGATGGAAATCTTCGGTACGTTGTCACTTGGTGGCACTATTCTGATGGCAGATAACGCATTGGCTCTACCTAAACTTCCTTATGCAGATAAAGTAAAAATGTGCGTTATGGTACCTTCATCGATGCAAACATTATTGGGCACCGATACGCTTCCCGATAGTATTCGGTGTGTGGTGTTTGGAGGTGAAGCTTTGAAAGCGCCGCTAGTAAATCAAATTCATAACTTGGCATTTAAACCAAGGGTTATGAATGCGTATGGTCCGACCGAGGACACTGTTTTTTCTACAATTAATGAAATTACTGAAGACACTACTCGTATTACAATTGGTCGCTCTGTCGTAAATTCAAGGGCATATATTCTAAATGATGCAATGCAGTGTACAGCGATTGGTGAACCCGGTGAATTATATTTAGCTGGTAGTAAACTCACTCGGGGTTATCTCAATGATGAGAATATGACAACGTCACGTTTTGTCACTCTGACGCCGACTGACCTGATACCTGAAACTCGCTTATATAAAACGGGAGATTTATGTCAGTGGAGTGAAAATGCAGAGATAGAGTTTTTAGGCCGTATTGATCAACAGGTTAAAATACGAGGTTTCAGGATAGAGCTAGGGGAAGTAGAGTCAGTACTTGAATCGATGAGTGAGATAGATGTAGCAGCGGCGGCTGCGCTTGATAGTGGGACTGGTCAGCAAATTTTAGTGGCTTATGTGGTAAACCAAAAAGGTAGCGTAACGAGTAAGGCTGTGAAGGCGTTTTTGTCAGAGCGATTGCCAAAATATATGGTGCCTCAGTTTATTATGCAGATGAGTGCGTTACCTTTTTTACCAAATGATAAGTTAGATCGTAAAAGCCTCCCAGATCTTAATACTGTGCGCTTAGCAGCTCAGCATGAAGCAAGCGGTCAAGTGAGTAATAAACCGCAAGTGGGCTATGAGTACAGTTCAGTGTTATTAACGATTCAAACTGAAGTAGCGAGTTTGCTTAATATAGCAGAACCAGAGCAAGTGCTTTGCGACCTACCATTTGATAGTTTTGGTGTTGACTCACTAAGCTCGCTAGAGTTACTCAGTCGATTACGAGCGGAATTAGAATATAAGTTACCACAGAACAGCCTTGTTCTATACTCGACCCCTCGTGCTTTAACACACTTTTTTCTAGACCGAATGAATCAAAGTGTAAGTCAAGCATCCTCTGAATCTAGTTTAATGACAGATCATAACAATCCGAAACTTGAAACACTCTCCGGATTTCAGACGCTATTGCAATCTAGTCACCCGACTTTTCAATCAGCGAGCGCCCCATCTTGGAGTATCGCCGATAAAAGTGTATTGGTAGAGCAAGTCACTGACATGGTCAATAATAATCAACGTAACCCATATGGAAAAGTGCTCCGTACGGGGAGCTCTGCAACGGGGGTTATTGGTGATTCATATAATAAAGAACAAGATAGGAAGGCTATTATATGGTCAACGAATTTATACTTCGGTTTAAACCGCGATCCAAAAGTAATCAATGAAGCCGTTCTTGCATTAGAACGCTTTGGTACTGGCATGGGGATTTCAGCCGCCGCGACTGGCATGACAGACCAACATGTTGAATTTGAAAATGAGTTTGCAGAGCTTGTGGGTAAGCCTAGCGCATGCCTATTTCCGACAGGGTATACCGCTAACTTAGGGGCTATTTCGGGTATATTAGGAAAAAATGATACGGTCGTTATTGACCAGCTTTGTCATGCCTCTATTGTGGATGGTGCGCGCTTAAGTGGCGCTAAAATTAGAACATTTCAGCACAATAGCGCGAGTGACTTGGCGTCGGTGCTCGCCTCTGAAACATCACCTTATCATACAACTTTAGTGGTGTTAGAAAGTGTCTATAGTATGGGTGAAGGGACAGCGCCAGTTGCAGAGATAGTTCGAATCGCAAAACAATATGGTGCGTTGACTTTAGTGGATGAAGCGCACTCTTTTGGCTTCTATGGTCACTCTGGAGCAGGTGTTTGCTCACAGCAAGGTGCAACGGATGATGTTGATTTTATTATGACAACGCTGAGTAAAGCACTGGGAAGTATTGGTGGGGTAATAGCTGCGAGTAAAAAGCACATTGCACTGCTGAAGTCATCTTCACGGGCGTATATTTTTCAAGCGTCAATTAGCCCCGCTGATATTGCAGCTGCTCTGGCTTCTTTAAGATACTTACGTACTGATGATAGTTTGCGTGAACAATTATGGGACCGAACGCGTTATATGCGTAAGCGCTTTACAGAGGCTGGGTATGATTTAGGCACTGGCGATGGTCCAATAGTGACCCCTCACTTTGGTGATAAAGATAAGCTCTATGCGATCGTGCAAGGGCTATATGAGCGCGGTATTCAAACGCTGGCGGTCACGTATCCGATTGTTGAAATGGGGCGAGGACGATTAAGGTTTATTTGTTCAGCAGCACACACACATGCCGATATTGACCGCACACTTGAGGCACTTATTGAGACAGAGCAAGAGGTGAATCGAGCTTTTGCGGCATCAGAAGATGCATTAATAGCAGCGTGTGAAAGTAATTTAGACCCTCAATCTATGAGTACAAATGTTCAAAACTGGATAAATGATTTTTCAGCTTATTTGAAGCTTGTTTGTAAAGCATCAATAGAAACTGCACCTGAGTTGGTGTTATCGATAGTTGCTCATGAAAGTCAGGCTCCAATCTCGATTATGCTTAGAGGCGGTAAAATAATCTTAGAAACAGAGTATTCTGTTGATTTGCCGTATTGTACTGTGTCTATTGCAGATCCTCAGATGATAAAAGGTTTATGTGAAACTAATGTGCAAGCCTTGCTAAATAGCATTTGTAATGGTGCATGCGTTGTAAAGGGGCAAACGGAAGTCTTTATTTGGTTTATAGCGCGTTTGTGTGAGTATCAGCAGTATTGTTTTGGAAAGCCATCTCAAAGTAGTGAGGTTAGTAACTAAGTTGATTCTATTTGATATTGATATTTTTATAAAAAAGCATAGATTAGTGTTGCATTGTGTTTGTTAAATAAAGTCAAATAATAACTCTAAATAATGTTGGTGCGGGAGCGCACCAAATAACAGGTGTAAAAGTGGAACTTGAAGCTTAATAGGGGCTTTATATTGAGGTTGGTTAGGCTAATGGATTTGAAAAAAGCACACTGAGAAGTATTTTTCATATGTTAATTGTTCTCTATTTTTGATGGGGGGTGTAAGGCATTTTTTACATTAATTAGTATAAGTTGTGCTTTAATATGGTTTTAAATAAAGGGGTTTTTAATTGTTTTCAGGTTTGTGTTTTTTAACCGCCCCCCACACACAAGCATCATACACACTCCTTATTTGTTTTGTTTGATATGTTTTTTAATTGGTTTTTTAGACAATAAATTAAACTAGGGTTGCATGGTTTTCTGTGAGTATGTGAATTTTAGATAGCCAGATCAATGTGATGGGAATAATAGGTTTAAGTTGTTTTTATAGATTTTATTTATTTTCTATAGATTTCAGTCGTGTTAAAAAGCGCGATACAGCGCTTTTTATACTCACTATTTATTTGATTTTTTATGGAATAAAATAATTAATGTTTATATTGTGATAAAAAATCAGATATTAACCTTAATCTAAGGCTTCAGAAATATAGATAAACATATCGAAACTAGGCTTCACTCCATGCGCTTCATCACCATAGCTTTGAGCGCTTACTTTTAGCTCTTTACACCGACCGAATGTATTTAATGTGCGAGTTAGTTGCGCTGAGGTGGTTCTCCATTGATTCATATTTAGATAGTTGTTGGTTCCATAATCTCCACAACGAACAGTAAAATCAAATCGTCCAGTTCCTGAGTGTGCAAAGACATCGAACGTTAATCGTCTTTGTGCATCAAATTGGGGATCGTACTCCGCATCAGCCACGACAGGTATTGTGATATTGTATTCATAGAATAACCCGCATGGTGATGTTGGAAAAATACATTCGTGCGCTACATCGGATTCTCTACTAAAGTCAGTATCTGTTAAAACATATTTAGTTCCACCGATAAATATTGGATCGGGTGCGGCATACAGTGAAGATGAAATTGAACACAATAATGAACCAAAAAACACAATGCTTTTCTTCATATTAACTCCGTTTATTAATGTTATTTGTTTATTGTATAAAATATACATGTCGTGTATTTCATTAATATTACATAGATGTGTTAAGTATCATTTTCTTAGAGTTGATTGTTTTTAATAGCTAAGAGGTGGCTGTACTGAGTTATAGGAGGGTAAGCTCATTTTAAGTTGCAATATCTCCCATGAAAATATTATATGAATTTTGTTGTTTTTCGATTGCTACTTAATCTCGCACTTAGGTTTGAACGATGATTTTAATGTATTGCATCTTCTCAAGTTATTACTGAGTTATACCCCGTACATAAAAAGTCTTACATATAAGCAATCTTGCCTTTATTTATTAAAGCAGCTTGAAAAACTTAAGTGTTAATTTCTAAGTTGTTTGGAAAAGTAAAAATACTTGGTACTTACTTATATTTATAAAAGTGATAATACAGCTGAATAAAAAGCAGCTTAATAAAAAGCGTAGCAAAGCGTGTTAAAGGCTGTAGATTTACGGACAAAGGAAGTGTACGGTATTGTTGTGAATTACAGTGTTATCAACTAAAAATGTAGATCAGAATCATGTGAAATTAAGCGTTACGATAATGCTCGTTTAGCCCTGTAATGCCCTGTAATTCAGTTGGTAGCTAATTTATGTAATAATCCACCTATTATAAACATAATAAAATTTCACTATGGAACGTCGCACTTTCTTAAGAACAACCTCAGCACTATGCTCAGCTGGTTTATTTGGCCTTTCTATGCATGCTAATGCTAATGAAAAGACTATTTCAGGGGATGATAAAACAGAACGTATGTCTATCGCGAAGTTAAGAGACCTTAACATCGCTTTTCCTACAATGATTGCTGTAACCCCAACTGGTGAAACCATAGAAGTGCAGCGCAAACCGCGGATCATTCGTCGGTATGCACAACATATTTATGTTTACTTTGAGCAATCGAAAGAAATAAGTGTATTTTCTTTGGCGGGTGAACGTACAGGCAAACTTCCTTTAACAGACAATCTGCAGGCAATAAAAGATTTTGCAATTGATACACAGCTGCAATCACTGTACGTTATTGAATATGGCCATCACCAAATTACAGTGCTCGACTTTTATGGGCAAAAGGTGGGGAATATTGGTGAGTTCGGTATTGAGTTATTACAGGATTTAAATGGGCCAAAAAGTATCACCGTCGATGAGCGTGGTAAGGTGCATGTTTTAACGGGTAACGACAATATTATTAGAGTGTATTCAGCCAATGGCGCATATGTTTCGTCATACAATCATATTCGTCGTAGCAGCAGTAAACTCAGGCAGTTAGATGGATGTAAGATGATCACTGGAGTGGGCGGCAAGTTCAATGATAGTGTGACCGTGTTATCCGGTTATTAACCTGTAAAATGTATAAGCACCGCCTTTTTATTTTAAGCGGTGCATGATTGATGGGGTCTAGGAGTTTACTTAGGTCACTCATCTGCCAGCAGTTTTCTCCAACCAACCACATTTGCAGGCCCTTTACGGCGCAAGATAAAGTTTCTGACTAAACGGCCTATAAAGCTTTCCCCAAGCCCTGCAAGTTTAATTATCTTATTTGATTCATTGACTGTCCAAGCTATTCTGGCACCGCGTGCTTTTTCGTAATTAGACAGAGCTTGTGGCAAATTATCTAAGTGATTGATCACTTGGTCAGCCAAGCAATTAACATCTTCCAGTGACATACCGGCACCTTGTTGTAAACTGGGCGGGCAGCCATGTAATGCATCCCCTATTAAAACGACACCTTGAAACACCGAGTCAGTTTTCATGACACTTTTTAGCTCTCCACGAATAATGTGTTCATTAGATGGCATGGTATTCAAGCAGTGCAAGACCGGCGCGGTATAGTTTGCAAAAAGGCTGTATAACGCTTCTTTCGTTGGCATGTCGTAATAGGTTTTTGCTGTGTCAGTTACATGCGCATAGCAGTACACCTCATCCTTACTGATTGGGTAAATCATGAATAACGTGGTATTACCGACATAATACACGGGCTGAAAGTTGTCGGATGGTGCCGATGCAATAAAGCGCCAATTAGTGACCTTATGCTTTAATAAAGACGTGTCAGGCTGCACCATTTGCCTAACCTGAGAGTTTATGCCGTCGGCAGCTACTACAAGGTCGTAGGTTTTTGAGGGCCCGTGATTCAATGTGACGAATACACCATTTTCAGTTTGTTGAATATCTGTTGGCCAAGTATGAAGTTGAATCTTATCAGCGATACCGGCCCTTAATATACGCATTAACTCATCACGTTTTAATGCGACAAAAGGGCCCTTGCTTAATGGCGCTTCCATGAGCGATGCTTTGGCCAATGTCTCGCCATCCGCTAAGGCATACTCAATGGAATTTACTTGATGGGCGCATTTGATAATTGTGTCTGACATACCTAATTTATCAAGCTCTATCATAGCGTTAGCAGGTAAACAAATTGCGGCGCCTTCATTGGTTAATACGGTCGATTTTTCGATAATATCAACATCAATAGTATGTGACTTTAAGCGGTGGAATAATGCGCATCCAGCAATTCCAGCGCCAACGATGAGTACCCGCATAGTGTTTGACCTTAATTTAGAGTGTTCTTTGCATTATATTATTTATTTTACAACGACATACTAACAGGAGTGTAGTGAAAAATATGATTTCTTATACTTGATGATAAGTTGGGGTTGTCGTAATGGGTTGTGATAGCACCATAACCAGGAAGCAATGGCACGTGTGCTAGCAACAACGTTTTTGTTACGTGCCATATATGCAAAATACAGAGAAAAAAGTGCGAATGGTGCTCAGTGACGTTCAATTATTTTAAGTACTGTGTTTTTGATTGGCGCTTTGTAATCACATTTTTTATATCTAACTGTGTGTTCTCTCGCGAGTCTTTAACATTTATGCCTTCATGTTTTAACAGCCATAACTTTCGTTCGATACCACCGGCATAACCAGTAAGCGCACCATTACTAGCAACAACACGATGGCAAGGCACGATGATACTGATCGGGTTTCTGCCATTAGCACCACCGACAGCTTGTGCGCCTTTTGGGCGATCCACTTGTTTGGCAATATCTAAATAGGAGCGAGTTTCGCCAAATGGAATTGCGCCAAGAGAGGCCCATACCTGCTGTTGAAATGCCGTGCCGATGGGGTCAAGTGGTACGGTAAAGGCATTGCGCATACCGCTAAAGTACTCTGTGAGCTGCTGTATACTTGTTTGTGTTATATGGTTTTTATTCTTAGGTTTAATTTCATC
This sequence comes from Pseudoalteromonas sp. MMG005, assembly GCF_018101015.1. Lineage (NCBI taxonomy): Bacteria > Pseudomonadati > Pseudomonadota > Gammaproteobacteria > Alteromonadales > Pseudoalteromonadaceae > Pseudoalteromonas > Pseudoalteromonas sp. MMG005. The sequence continues at coordinate 148,254 of NZ_JAGJEK010000007.1, forward strand.
CCCACAAAATATGACATGTCTTAGCCCAAGGTTTGATGATGCACATTCAATCATACCTAGGGGGGAATTAACGTAATCGATGAACATAAATGTATCTCCTAACAGATATAATATATGCGTTGCTTAAAGTGCTTTTGTTGGCTTATGTATATCGTGGTTAACATCATACTGGTTTTTGGAAGAAATACTGGCTGGAACTAGAACTAATTAGGAAAAATTGAAAGTGGGTGTGTGCAAGTGGGAAAATAATCACAGGGAGTATGTATTTGGGTAAAGCCTATTGAAGTTTTGTCTGATTTTCACTCTAAATGTAAATGAATGTGAAAATTAAACCGTTCCATGGTGTATGTAATTTGTTTCTGGTGTTTATTTTTTGTGTTAATTTTGTTTTTTTTAATTGTTATTGATTTGTCTTTAATAGGTACTTAATCTTGGTTTTTCGTGCTGTGTTAATTTTTGTATTTTAAATCAATTGTTTGCGGTGGTTTGGTCGTAAGTTTTTTAACTCAACGTTCTGTGTTTTGTTAACAGACTTGGGTTGTTTTTGTTGCTAAAAATAACTGAGTAATTAATTTAATTTTAATAATAATTTCATAATAGATTATTATATTCCCAGCCCATTTGTCAGATGGGCTTTTTTGTATAAAAAGTAGGCTAAAAGTCTCGGTTTAAATAATTTTAACAAAACCAAAGAGATAACACACACGGGAATATTATGTTTAACTACACACGGGCTCGCGGGCGACTGCGACATTTAAGGCGCTATATTATAGCGGGAGTTTGTTCCAGCATGACGGCAGGTCACGCTGCTGCCAATGTTATTTTCACTGAATATGTGGAGGGAGGCGGTAGTAATAAAGCGATAGAAATTACTAACGTTGGTACATCTAGTATTGATTTGAGTAAAGTGTCAATTGCGTTAACAACCAACGGTAAAGCGTTTGCTGATGTAACGCCAATTACCCTAACTGGTACTTTGGCAGCAGGAAGCAGTCATGTATTAACCAATGGGGGTGCCGTCGATGCTTTAAAAGCACTAAGTAATGCGACGAGCAATGCAACCAGCTTCAATGGTGATGATGCCTTAACTTTATTGTTAGATGGCAAAATTGTAGATAGTTTTGGTCAAGTTGGTACCGATCCGGGTAAAAACTGGGGGAGTGGTGACACAAGTACCAAGGATAGAACCTTGCGCCGTAAGGGCAGTATACTCGTTGGTGATTTGATATCTGATGATGCGTTTAACCCAGCTAATGAGTGGGTTGGCTTTGCCAAAGACACCTTTGATGGGCTCGGTTGTTCTGGCGTTGCTGCATGTGGTGGTGATGGCAATATACCATCGAAAATCAGCGGTATAGCAAAAACAATCATCAATGCAGATAGTCGTTATGATTTTACGCCAAATGTCACTAATCTCGATAATGATACGCTGACATTTAGTATTGAAAACAAGCCAAAATGGGCTGATTTTGATACGAGTACAGGCAGGCTGTCAGGAGAGGTTAAGGCGGGCGATATTGGCAACTATAACAATATTGTCATCACCGTGAACGACGGCACTGCATCTGATGCACTTGCATCTTTTTCTATACTTGTTAGGCCAGCAGGGACAAATGATGTACCAAAAATTACAGGTACACCGTTGTCGTCTATTCAAGCGACTCGGTCATATAGCTTTACACCGAATGCCACGGATATTGAAAATGATACACTGGTATTTGCGATTGAGAACAAGCCTATTTGGGCCTCGTTCGATACGCAATCAGGTAAACTCACCGGTGCACCGAATGAGTCGCAAGTGGGCGTGTACGCTGATATTGTCATCTCGGTTGCTGATGGTCACAATACCGCGCAAAGTCTTCCCGCATTTTCTATTTCAGTAACTGATAAGCCGGGCAGTAACTATGATTACAATCAATATTATGCGACTGCAATAGGTAAATCGGGCCCTGATCTTGAAGCGGCGCTCGCTTTGATTGCACGGCAAGGGCAAAAACAAATGACCTATACACAAGTATGGGATGCGCTTAAGTATACTGATGAAGACCCTGCAAATATCAATAATGTGATTTTGTTTTATACCGGTCGCAGTCAAGCCAAAAACACCAATGGTGGTGGTACAACTGACTGGAACCGAGAGCATAGTTGGCCAAAGTCACATGGTTTTCCAGAACAAAACCAATTTGGGTATACTGATATTCATCATTTACGCCCGACCAATGTGAAAGTCAATTCAGCCCGCAGTAATAAAGACTACGATGATGGCGGCGCGCCTGTCAGTAATGCGCCAGGTAACTTTACTGATGATGACTCTTTTGAGCCACGGGATGCCGTAAAGGGGGATGCTGCCAGAATGATGTTTTATATGGCGGTAAGGTATGATGGTACCGATGGCAATATGCCAGATCTAACGCTTGTAAATACCATTAGTGGCAGTAAATCTGCAACATTGGGGGTACTATGTAATTTAATGCAATGGCACCGTCAAGACCCTATTGATACGTTTGAGCGCGAACGCCATCAGCGTATTGTGGAACAACAAGGTAATCGTAACCCATTTGTAGATAATGCTGAATTTGCCGAAACATTGTTTGCGAAAACGTGCCCAACTTTAGGGAAAACGGCCCCGGTTATCAGTGGGTCGCCGACGCTTGAGATTGGTGCGGGTAGTGCGTATCAATTTACGCCATCAGCATCAGATGCAAACCGAGATACATTAATATTTTCAGTCACTAACAAACCAAAGTGGGCCAACTTTAATAGTGTAACAGGTACGTTGACCGGCACACCTGGAATAGCTGATATTGCGGCATACCAAAATATTCAAATCTCAGTGAGTGATGGTGCGTTAAGTGCAAACTTAGCTGCGTTTACCATTAATGTTGTTGATCCAAAGACCATTAAGCACCCTCCAACTATTTCGGGCATACCGAATACCGGCGTATTAATTAATCAAGTCTATCGCTTTCTTCCTACAGCAAATGATGTAGATGACGATACGTTAACGTTTAGTATTGTTAATAAACCAAGCTGGGCAACCTTCAATACAACGACAGGTGAGCTGACAGGTACACCGACAAAAAGTGATGAAGGCAACTATGGCGGGATTGTGATAAGTGTTACAGATGGCAATACAGCCGCGGTTGAACTTGGCGCTTTTGCAATTCTGGTGAGTAATGATACGCCAGCTACGAATGTAATTTTTACTGAATATATTGAAGGCAGTAGTAATAATAAAGCGATTGAAATCACAAACTTCACTGGTAGCACGCTTGATTTAAGCCGAGTTAAAATTGTACTAGCCGATAATGGCAAGCCTTTGTCAACAAGTGGCTTACGTACACAGAGCCTGTCAGGCTTGTTAGTTGATAAAGCAAGTCATGTGATTGTTAATAGTGGTGCGAATGATGAAATAAAAAGCCGCCAAAATAGCACGAGCACAGTGACTTATTTCAATGGTGATGACACTTTAGTCCTTATGGTGGATGATAAAATAACGGATGTTTTTGGTCAGTTGGGCACAGATCCAGGCAGCAGCTGGGGAACTGGTGATACCTCGACAAAAGATAGAACACTGCGGCGTAAAGTGGGTATTGTTGCAGGTGACGTTAACGGATCTGATGCGTTTGATCCGAGTGTCCAATGGCAAGGTTTTGAAAAAAATGTGGCTGATGGCTTAGGGTGTAGTGGGGTAGTTGCATGTAGTGGCAGTGGTACATCACCAATTGAACTTGGTCAATGTGGCGATAGGGCGACGCTGATAAGTGAAATTCAAGGTGCTAAGAGTACCAGTCCACTAGTTAATAAAGGTGTGATTGTTGAAGGCATTGTGGTGGCAAGTTACCAAGGTGCAGGTCAACATGGTGGCTTCTTTTTACAAGAAGAAGATAAGCAAAAAGACAAAAGTGACGCAACATCTGAAGGTATATTTGTCGCGCATACAGCCACGCAAGTGACTCCTGGGCAGCAGATCAGGTTTACGGCTAAAGTGGCGGAAAAATATGATCTCACTCAATTAGTCGAGGTAGGAAATATTACGACTTGTGCTACCAATGCGCTAGCGATGGTAACGCCTACGGCCGTAAATTTACCGTTTGCAGAAAATTTTGATCAAGAGTCTCTAGAAGGCATGTGGGTGACGTTACCCCAGAAGCTCCATGTTACTTTGAGCCATAATTTCACCAGATATGGAGAGGTATTATTATCTAAAGGCCTGCGGATACAACCGACGAATAAGTTCCCGAAAAATGACCCTAAGCGTCAAGCGCTTGCCGATTTAAACGCCCGAAATGTACTCTTAGTTGATGATGATTCTACACAACAAAATCCGGAAAGTATCAGTTATTATCCAGAGTTTAGTGCAGACAAACCGCTTCGTTCAGGGGCAAATGTAGCCGGTATCAGCGGTGTTATCCATTATGGGTTCGGAAAATATAAACTATTGCCGAACAGCGTACCAAAATTTGAAAATGTGAATGCACGACGCAGTAAACCGTTTGACCGTAAATCATCAGAGCATATTCGTGTCGCAAGTTTTAATGTTTTGAATTACTTCCTTGACTTTAAAGGTCGAGGTGCAAGTAATGAGAAAGAGTTTAAGCGCCAGCGAAGTAAGATTATTCGTGCTATTACAGCAATGGATGCCGATGTTGTCGGGTTAATGGAAATTGAAAACAGTGGGTATGGCAGCAACAGTGCAATTCAAAATCTGATTGACGGATTAAATGAGCGAGACAAACAACACACATGGCGTTTCATTAACCCTAAATTAGAAAAGGTTGGCTCTGATGCGGTAACCGTTGGGCTTATTTACCGAAGTGATAGAGTCCTTCCTGTTGGTATACCAGAGGTCGTAACAGATGCCCCTTTTGATGAACAAACCAAAGCACATCGCCCACCTATGATGCAAAGTTTCAAACCGCTTAACGGTGGCAAAGAAATCAAAGTAATTGTGAATCATTTCCGCTCTAAAGGAGGATCTTGTGGTGCTGACATGGACGATGATGTGCAAGGGGCGTGCAATGGTCAACGAGTGTTGGCATCAAAAACACTATTGAAACGGCTTGGAAAAGAGGTAAAACCTAGTACACCAGATGTTTCTATCGCTATGGCGCAACGATTGGCTATACAGACTGTTGATGAGCCAATATACGCAATCTTAGGGGACTTTAATGCATACGCATATGAAGACCCAATGATGGCATTTTATGATGCAGGTTTTGCTAATTTAAGTGTTGAGAAAGAAACAGGCAATAATTATTCATATTATTATGGTGGTATTGCAGGCAGTTTAGATCACTTATTAACTGCAAATACAACACTTAATAGTGTGGCACAAGTGATGCACTGGCATATCAATGCTGATGAAGCGACCGCCCTTGATTATAACACTGAAAATAAAACGGATGCCCAGCAAACAAAGTGGTTTGGTGAAACACCTTATCGCTCATCGGATCATGATCCTGTTATTGCAGACTTTGATTTAGCCGCGGTTGTGTTACCGGTAAATCAAGCACCGACAGCAAACGATGATAAAACATCTATAAAGCAAGGGGAAACGGCGAACGTTAATGTACTCGAAAATGATATAGACCCGGATTCGGATGTATTAAGAGTGACTTCGGCAACGCTTGTATCGGGTTCTGGCAGTGTGAGTTTCTCTGGGCCGGTTGTTTCATTTATCCCGATTGATAACTTTCTAGGTGAAGCCGTTATTAACTATATTATTGGTGATAGTAATGGCGCAATTTCAACGGCGACTCTAACAGTAACTGTTTTAGCAAAAAATGCACCGCCAGTTGCCAATGATGACAATGCAAGTACCTTAGAAGATCAGCATGTTATATTATCTGTTTTGGATAATGATCAGGACGAAGCGAAGGCGTTATTGCAAATTACCGGTGTCAATGTATTGTCAGGAAAAGGAGTCGCAACTCATTCAAAAACAGCAATTACCTTTACACCAGAAAATAATTTTAATGGTGAAGTACGACTTAGCTATGATGTACAGGATGTTGAAGGAGCCTCTGCGACGGGGAGTGTGACGATAAATGTTGCGGCGGTGAATGATGCGCCGATTGCCAAAGATGATATCGCCAGCACGTTTGAAGATCAAAACCTGATACTCGCGGTATTAAGTAATGATATTGATGAAGTTAAATCGTCACTAAAAATTACAGGAGCAAAGGTGTTATCAGGTCGAGGCGTTGTGACCTACTCTGAAGCAATGATTACCTTTACACCAGACAACAACTTCCATGGTGAAGTGCGACTTAGCTATGATGTACAGGATGTTGAAGGAGCCTCTGCGACGGGGAGTGTGACGATAAATGTTGTGGCTGTGAATGATGCACCAACTGCAAATGATGATATTGCAACAGCATCAGCACGTAAGGAAACTGAAATTGATGTATTGGCAAATGATGTTGATGTGGATGGAGATGCGCTAACGATTACTTCAGTAATCGCTGATACCGGTACTGTGCGTATTGAAGGCAGCAAGCTAATTTATCAAGCGAGCGCATTGAATACGGGATCCGCGACTATTCGTTATGATATTTCGGATGGGACCGAGTCAGCGTCTGCAAATGTTAAAGTGACTATTAGCACGCTCAATATAGCGCCGATTGCTCACAACGACGTGGCGACGCTTAATTTGGGCGAGCAGTCAATTTCTGTTTCTGTACTTGCTAATGATACCGATGCGGATGGTGATACGCTGACAATTGCAGAAGTGCGCACAGATGTGGGTACGGCTGTGATAGAGAATAACCACATCTTGTTTACAAAAACCGACTCGTTTAATGGTACCGCACAAGTAAGTTATGTTGTGTCTGATGGGTTTGGTGGTCAAGATAGCGCCATTTTGGAAATCACGCTAGTTCAGGACTTAACCCCAACAATTATAGTCCCTGCCCCCATGACAGTGAATGCTGTAGGGCAATTTACAGAAGTTGACACTGGGGTTGCAACTGCAGTTAACTCAAGCGGTGAGGCAATAGGAGTGCAGCGCCTCGATAGTCACTTTTTACGTTCAGGTGCAAATCAAATAAAATGGCAAGCATGTGACGCTGACAATGTCTGTTCTGAGGCGGTGCAACATGTGAATGTGAGGCCATTGTTGAGCTTTGCGTCACCAAGTCAGGTAACACTTGAGGGGACAAAGGCTGTGATCCCTGTGTTATTGAGTGGTACACATTTTGAGTATCCAGTCACGGTTAGCTACACATTGACAGGTACCGCTAACGAGGATGATTTTAATACAGTTGCGACTGAGGTCATTATTACTCAGGGCACGCAAGTTGATATTGAAATAGATGTATTACCAGACGAATTGGTTGATACTGATGAAACCATTGTTATTACACTCGATGCCGAGAATGCGAATCTAGGTGCGCAAATAGCACATACAATTTCAATTTCAGAGTCAAACCTTTCGCCTGTTGTGACTTTGAGTATGGTGCAAGCAACGCAATCGCGTACAGTGATGTCTCAGCAGGATGGTATTATTCGCGTTCAAGCACTTGTAAAAGATCAAAACCCTGACGATACCCATACTATTACTTGGAGTCTATCGGGTGGATTAGCGGGCGATACCTCTGTCCTTAATGAAGTCAGCATTGATCCTGCATCAGTTCAGCCAGGTACCTATCAAGTAGATGCGGTTGTAACGGATAATGGTGGATTGTCTGATACACAAAGTGTGTATTTTAAAGTTGTTGCTGCAGCGCCTGCACTTGATGCGTCGAAAGACTCTGATGGTGATATGATCAATGACGCGCTGGAAGGGTTTGCAGATGATGACCGAGATGGCATTCCTAATTATCTAGATCCGATTGATGCTCCGTGTCATGTTTTACCAACGAACACAAGTGACTGGCAAGCGGGTTTAATCGAAGTGGAAGCTGGAGTATGTATCTCTTTGGGAAGCGCCAGTCTTGGTAGCGCCAGTGCCGCGTTAACGGATGAGCAAATTCAAAATAGTCCACAAATATCCATTGATGAAACGATGGTTAATCATGGCGGAATTTTCGACTTTGTGGCAAATATTGCTTCTGGCATGCAGCAAGTTAAAATCGTGCTACCTTTACAGTCGGCTATTCCGGCCAATGCGCTATATCGAAAATTCTTACCTGAACAAGAGTGGGTTACCTTTGTATCAGAAGGGGGCAACGAGTTGCACTCGGCACCAGGTCAGCAAGGGTATTGTCCTGCAGTTAACGATGGCAATTGGCAGCCTGGGTTAGTTGAAGGGGCTTGGTGTGTGCGTTTAACTTTGGTTGATGGCGGTCAATATGATGCTGATGGTGTTGTTAATGGTAAAGTTGTCGACCCAGGAGGTGTTGGGGTTGTATTGAACAACAACGCTGCTCCTGTCGCTATAGATGATAAGGCTGAAGTAAAGGTTAACCAGCATACAAATATTATGGTACTGAGCAATGACACAGATATCGACAATGATGTATTAACTGTCATTAGTGCCAGTGCAAAACTTGGCACTGTTCATATTAATAGTGATTCAAGTCTTCAGTATCAAAGCGCACCTGATTTTATCGGCAATGATACAATTTCTTATACGGTAAGTGATGGACAAGGTGCGATTGCAAGTGCACAGGTGCTGGTAACCGTAATCGCTAAGACGCTTTCGCAGAATCATGCCCCGACGGCTGTGAACGATAGTATTACAGTGTTTAATGATGAAATTTCAACCATTGACGTACTGTTGAATGATACTGATGTGGATGGAGATCGGTTAGTGCTGCGCAGTGCTACGACGGGTACGGGCTATGTCTCTATTGTGGCCAATAAACTGCGCTATCAGCCCATTGCTGGTGGTGCGGGGCAAGTACTTATTAGTTACACTATTGCGGACTCCCATGGTGCGCAAAGTACAGGTAGTGTTGCTGTTTTGGTAAAAAGTAGACCAATTGAGTTACCTGAAACGGGGCAAGTAAAATCAACAGCCAGCAGCGGATCTATACCACTGCTAATTTTGATATTACTGTTTCCTGCATTATTACGACGAAGAACCAAGTAACATCGTAATATAGGCAATTGCATAAATGATAAAACCCTTGCTAGGTAACCCTAGCAAGGGTTTTTTTATCGCTAATTTATGATTGCAATTGGTTGTTGCATAGAGTAACGATGGAGATAACAAAATAAGGTTTCAGAATTAAATACTTAACCTCAGGTTTGGATAAGGGTTTTGGCATAGGAAATATTTTGTAAACAAACTTACGTATAATCCAATGATGATATTTTGTTCAATATTAAGGCGCTTTTATGCAGTAATAGCGGGCTATTACAATGAAAGCAACGCCGAGAGTGAGAAAAATAGCTTTATTGGGCAAATTCGCTTATCCAGAGCTGAGGTTACTTAACACGGGTGTACCGTGCATTGATGGGATAAAGCAAAAAACTTGAAATGTTATAATGTAGCAATTAGTATGTCGCGATAATATAACATAGCAGTAATTATACAATGAAAAAACGGTTACCCTCTCTTATCGTAAGCATGCTTGTTTCTGGCGTGGCGTTTGCAGAAAATGAGACCCAGTCAATGGAGTTGATTGAAGTCATAAGTAAGAAACAAGCGTACCGTGGCAACGTGGATATTGCGCAGTTACCTCAATCAGTGTCAGTGGTTACCTCTGAGCAATTAGACTCTCTCGGCATTAATAACTTTCAACATGCGCTTAATCAGGTAAGTGCTATTTCGACACAAAATAACTTTGGTGGCTTATGGGAAAGTTTCGCAATACGAGGCTTTGCGGGCGATGAAAATTTACCATCGGCTTATTTAATAAATGGTTTCAGTGCGGGTCGCGGCTATAGTGGTTTACGTGATGTGTCAAACATACAAGCAATTGAGGTGTTAAAAGGCCCAGGCTCTGCGTTATACGGTAGAAGTGAGCCTGGAGGCACAATTAACGTGATCACAAAGAAGCCATTATTTGATCAAAGTGGCTATGTACAGTTGTCACTGGGTGAGCATGATTATCAACGTCTCGAAGGTGATTATACAAATGGGGTTAATGATAAAACGGCATTCAGAGTAAATGGTGCATTTGAAAAATCAGATAGCTACCGAGATACGATTACCACTGAGAAGGTGGCACTAACACCGTCTTTTTTAATTAAGGTCAGTGAAGGTACACAACTGACTTATGAACTGGAGTATGCAAATCAAGCCATTCCTTTTGACCGTGGTATACCTGTTCTACCTGATTTAGACCTCCCGTCGAGTCGGTTTTTGGGTGAGCCACATGATGGGGCAATGAATGTTGATGCCATTGGTCATCAATTAGAAATATCACACCAGGTTAATGCAGTTTGGACAGCCAATGCCGGTGTAGGTATAAGAGAGTCGTCTTTAGAGGGGTACTCATCAGACACTGAGCTGTCTCCTGGTAGACAGCTACTCTATGTCGATGGTCAAACGGTTAATCGACAGCGCAGATATCGAGATTATGATGCGACTGACCTTTCAGCCCGTGCGGAGCTAAGCGGTGCGTTTTCTATGCTTGGATATACCCATAACCTAATGTTTGGTGCTGATATATATGACTATGAGCTCGAGACACACCAACAACGCTTTAGAGTAGCATGGGGTGCTGGGGAGACGACATATAGTGTGAATGTGTTTAATCCAGTCTATGGTCAAGTGGCGCCGGAGCTAGCTGCAACGGTCAATTATTTAGAGCAGCAAGATGCATGGGGGATATACTTTCAAGATCAAGTGAATATGACGGACAAACTTCAGGTATTACTGGGTGCTCGATTTGACCGATTTAAACAAACCGTTGAAAACCACTTAGCGAGTACGCGCAGTGAACACACTGAATCTGAATTTAGTCCAAGAGTTGGGGCCGTCTATAGCGCATTCAATAACTTCGATGTATATGCGAGTTACTCGTCAGGGTTTAGGCCTAACTCCGGCGCTGACTATTTAGGCAATACATTTGCACCAGAAAAAAGTAGATCTTTTGAAACAGGCATTAAGTGGCTAAAAAACGATAAAGGTGTTGAGCTGACGCTGACACTTTTTCGGGCGACAAAATCGAATATTCTAACGGCCGATCCGGTAAATTCTGGTTTTAGTGCCGCCTTAGGTGAAGCGCAAAGTCGTGGTGTCGAGTTAGATTTTATTTGGAAATTGACGAACAATACAGAACTCACGAGTAGTTACGCTTATGTTGATGCGCATACGGTAAACGATATGGTGAATACTGATTGGGGAGTGAGTATTCCAGCCGACAGTCAACTTATTAATGTGCCTCAGCATAGCTACAACATGATATTGCGTCACTACACGCAGTTTGCAGGTTATGGTGTTGATTTTGGTGTGAATGTACAACATGTAGGAAAAAGGTTAGGAGAAACAATTAACCCAGACTATGAATTACCAGCTTACACATTAACCAATCTATTTGCGAATATAACGTTATCAAGTGCGTTTATGTTGCAGCTGAACATCGATAACGCACTGAATAAACACCATTATACCAATTCATATTCAGCGTTGTGGACTATGCCAGGTCAGCCTTCGCAGTTTCGGGCGAGTATAACCTACCAATTCTAAATTATTACAGGATCAGGGCGTACTAATACTGCGCCTTTACAGTTATGACAAACAATACATTAAATAAACGGTTAGTATCGATTGATATACTGCGTGGCTTAGTGATAGTAATTATGTTAATTGATCATGCTCGGGAGCGGTTCTTTTTGCATCACCAAGTGGCTGATCCGATGGATATTCAAACCACGGATCCAACGTTATTTTTTACTCGATTACTCGCACACTTTTGTGCGCCCATTTTTATCTTTCTGACTGGTTTATCAGCATTTTTGTACCAAAACCCCTTTAATCAACCACAGCGAGCCGTGCAGAGCTTTTTGTTAAAGCGCGGTGCGCTATTGATACTACTTGAAATGACAATCATTAACTTTTCGTGGTTTGCTGCCTATAACACATTATATTTGCAGGTTATGTGGGCGATTGGCGTCAGTATGATATCTCTGGCCGTATTGAGTTACCTACCTAGAATATGGTTAATAGGGCTGGGAATCGCAATTGTGTTTGGGCATAACGCGCTCTCACCAGTGACATTTTTACCTGATGAAATGGGCTATACACTTTGGACCATACTCCATGATAGAGGTTATTTGCTAACTGATGGGTTTATAAAAATCAAAGCATCGTATCCAGTGTTGCCTTGGATTGGTGTGATTGTGCTTGGTTATGTGTCAGGCCCGTTATTTACTAAATCTGTTGATGTTGCAACGAGGCAAAAAACTTTAATTGCTGGAGGTATTGCGTGTTTGATTTGCCTATGTATTTTAAGGTCACTTAATGTGTATGGGGAAGCAATAGACTGGCAAATACAAGATACCTTGGTGATGTCGGTTATGTCATTTTTAAATTACACTAAGTACCCACCCTCATTACCTTTTTTACTCTTTACTCTGGGGGCGGGCGCGCTGTTACTTGCATACCTAGAAAATGCACAAGGTAAAGTAAGTGAGGTATTACGTACATTTGGATCTGTGCCATTATTCTTCTATATAGTGCATTTATATGTATTGTTATTGAGCTATTTTGTGCTGTTTCAAATTTTTGGTCCGACGTTACATTTTGGTGCCAATAATACCCCGTACTTGGCGTTTCCTAATATCGAACTGATATGGTTAACTGCCGCGGTCCTTACAGGGTTACTTTACAAGCCATGCAAAGCGTTTGCTAAATTCAAGCATCACAGTGAACTGCGGTGGGTGAAGTATTTATAGACATATTTAAAGTAGAGAGGGCTTTATTGATATGGTCCTCTTTTCCTTTAAGTTGGCAGATGAAGTTCAAACAAATACGTCTCATGCTCATAAGTTTTATTACACCACTGGTGCTTTTCGATTATCGCTTTTGGGATCTGTTGGTTGGTGGTTAAATGGAAACCGAAACGTTGATAAAAGTCTGCCAAGTGAGAGAATGGCAAACAATAAATATGTTCGTACTGCTTCGTATGTTTCAATAGAAAACACACTATACTCTCTGCGAGTTTACGCCCTCTGAAATGTTCATTCACATACATTCCACCAAGTTCGGCATTGCTACTATCGATACGCTGTAGCCGACCTAACGCTACTTTTTTTCCATCTAAGAGTGCAATCGCAATCACCTCACCATTAAATTGAGAGGGCCGAAACCCGATCCTCTCATATTGTTTATTGACCCACTCTAATTCATCTAGTTTGGCTCGTCGCACAGTGATATTCATAATGGTGTGCCTTTATATTGGGTTAGTAATGCATAAAAATCGTTCAAAAGGAGCGGTGTTATCTGTTGTTGCGCATTGATGCCGCGACGCTGATTATTACATTGATAATTCAATGTGCTACGGTATGGTTTAGATTATCATTGACTCAGATGGAAAGCTAATATGGCCACCGATAGTATGCACGCGTATATTTTGTACGTGAAAAGTGCATTAATGCGACGCGCTACAGCGGAAAAAGCGCGCGCGAGTGAACGCTACTTTCCAAATGGCGCTGTATGCTTAGGCGTAAATGCTGCAGACATAAAGTATACGATTAATGAGTTTCATCAAGCTTATGCCGATCTTACCGCGAATGACATGTTAGCCATAGTTGAAGCGCTTTTAGCGGATGCAAAGTACAATGAAGAAGTGCTTTGCGCGTTCGGGTTGCTCAATAAATTTGTAAAGCGTCACTATGATGACCGCCTGTTAGATAGGTTTAAATATTGGTTAGAGCATTACGCGAGTAACTGGGCTATGGTCGATGATTTATGCATTAAAACCATTTATTTATTTTTGTTGTCTCGGCCTCACTTGATAGAGCAAACACAGCATTGGGTGCATTCAGAGGTCTGTTGGTGTCGTCGCGCGAGTAATGTGGTTTGGGTAAAGTTCATCGAAAGAAAAATAGGTAAAGAGGTATATCGATTAGACAAAGGGCTAGTGTTTAAAAATTGCGATATCTTGTTAAGTGATCCTGATGAATTCGTGCAAAAAAGCATTGGGTGGTTATTGAAAGTAACTGCAAAATATCACCAAAATGAGGTAATTGGTTATATACAGCGTAATATTACCCAATTCCCTCGTGCAACACTGCGCTATGCAATCGAAAAAATGGACATCAATGTTCGCCAACGACTTTTGTCATGTTAGCGGAGGGCTCACTTTGTACAGAGACTATGAAAGAGTCGAATAGTGTAAAGTGAGACATTTAATCAGGCGTAATTATAGGTCTAAATAGAGCATCAGCATGTCTTTATGTTGGATCCCATTTTCAAAAATGGCTTCTTGATAATGTGTGAGGAAATGGTTTTTTACGACACTGTCGACACGAAACCCCAGTTGCTGGTAGTAACTTAACTGATAACCGAAACTACCAGTACCTAACTCAATGCGCGTCACGTTTTTCGTACGTATCTGTTGCAATGCAAAAGAAAGTAACTCAGAGCCAATCCCTTGTTTTTGATAGTCGGGCTCGACTGATATATTGAACACTTGAGCGGTGCTTTGTGATGTCAGCTTTGCTAAGCAAGCTGCTACCACTTGGCCGCGTTCCTCATAAACAAAGCACCATGAATCATCGCGGTATTTGCGAATGCTTTGTTCACATGGATCAGCTTCTAATAAAAGTGATATAGGTACATCATAGCCAGAAACTTCGCTAAATTTCATGGGATATTTCCTTTGATCAAATCTCACTAAAAATAGTATTGTTAAATTCAGCACTTAAAGCGATGAGTGCTGTGTGTCGTTTTACGCCGTACGTAAATTACATTACCTCAAGCTATGACACATGTACAATAATAGATACCTCATAATGAACTATCATTCCAGCTAGTTAGCAGATAGTTATAATTTATCCGCTTTGTTTATTGTCTCGATCCTTATTGCGACCGTCACTTATGGCAAATGGTGAGTACTCATCATTGATATTCTGGGCACTTGGTTAACTGGAAGAGAAATAACTCATAAAAATGACAACGGTTTTTTGACATACTGGAGTGTTTTATCTAGCTTACCACGGAGTCAAATTTATGTTTAATTGGACTTGCTTAAACGCCTGCGTAGTGAAGATTACCAACAATACTCATTACTCAAGAAAATGTCAGCATTAAAGCGGCTTCACTCTTTAAATAAGACTGTCGTTTCATATGACATAAATGTTCAGAGAAATTGGGCACAATTGGTCATGGATATTCAAGTTCTACGTGAATAATATCTCGGTAGTGTGTGAATGCATACTACTATGCGTATTTATTGGGTCAGTGCGGAAAATTAAAATGTTATCTGCTGTTACAAACACAGCTGATTTGTAATATAAGGTAGTGCATCGCGTTGATGCACTACCTATAAATCGTGAGTGGTTAATATACAGTAAAGTAGCCTACAGTGACGTCACCTTCATGGTACAGCGCGTTACCCTGATGGTAGTAGACTTTCATAGACAGCTTGGCATAGTCGGTTTGCAAAGACATGCCGCCAGTATCTCTAGGTATAGAATACATACAGTGGGTTTCACTATAAAAATAGTATGGATCACTTGGTTGAACAAAATAGTTGATTTGATTTTCGGAGCAATTTTGCAATACGTAGCCAGCATTGGCCAGCTGTTGTTGGACTGCCCGTACTTGTCTACCATATTCAAGTACCTCGGAGGTACTATTATAGCCTGATGCTAAATCTACATTTGTTGCCATAGACGATAAACTAAACACACAAGCTAAGCTTGTCAACGCAGCAGTAACTAAATTTTTCACAAAAATATCCTTCTAATTTTCATTGAGTGAAGGCCAGTTAACATTGAAATAATGTTAACTATGGCGCTAAGTATTAGACGATTTAAATATTAAAGTTTTCTTAAATCAGTATCTAAAGTTAAAAATCTAAAACTTGACTTTTGTAATTTTAATTTTGCAAGTGTAAATATTATGATGCTTTTTCACTGTGAACGACTTATGAGCATAAGCTTGTATTTGTCATTCTTTATCTGTAGATTCCTTCGCTTTTTTTGGTAATTGGCTAGCATAATTTATCTAGTAAGGAGTATATGTGTTGGATGTTTCGGTGTTGCCTATGTTTTTAGGGGCTTGTCTGTTATTGGCAGTATCGCCAGGACCTGATTTGTTATTATTAATGAGTTATTCATCAATTAAGGGGTTTAAAGCGGGCACTGCCATTGCCGGTGGTATATTTTTAGCAGGGTTGCTGCAAAGTGTTTTAGTTGCGGTCGGGTTAGCTAAGCTGTTGCAGCTTGTTCCTGTTTTAGCTGTTATGATTAAGCTTGTTGGCGCATTGTATTTATTATGGTTAGGGATAAAATTCATTAAAAATTGGCATAATGCTGGAGTATCGTGCACAAACGTATCAAAGCATGCTGGTAAAAGTATGAGGCAGCTATTTTTACTGGGCATGTTAAATAATCTATTGAACCCTAAAGCGCTGTTATTTTTTGCCTTATTTTTACCTCAATTCATCAATACTCAAGCACCGATATTGACGCAAATTATGTTATTAGGTGTATTACTTAGTATGGTTACGTTAATGATTAACGTAATGGTGAGCTGGATGGTGAGTATAGCCACTAGTCAATTTACAGCGAAGATAAAGCCAGGGCGTTATGTCGATGGTATTTTGGGTATATTGTTTGTTGGTTTGGCTGCTCGACTTGCTTTGAGTAAATAAATAATGGCAGTGTGCTACAACTGGCAAGGGGCTTTACAGTATGGTTACTAGTTTGGGGAATCAAAATCTCATTGATAACCAACTATGGCAGGTTTATTGTGATATTTACTTTTCTGGCTATTTGAGAAAGCAGCCTTTATTACATTCACTCAATAATAAAAAAGGGGCTGTTATCAGTATTTGGAATCCATTGGGTGGGCATTTTGGCCAACTAAAAAACAATCAATTAGGACGGGCTAAACGAGCGTTATTGAGACATGTTAATCACACACATTTTTTGCTGTGGGGTTGCTCTAAAGATTTCACTTATAGAGAGTTAAGTGTGTTTATAGAGGTTAATCAAAACGAAGCTCAACGGTTTGCAAAGTTAGCGCAACAATTGGCGTACTATTATATTGAAGATGGTATGCTGGTACTAAAAAGTACTTATCAAGTAAATACCCAGCAGGAGTTGGGGAGATTATCGAAACACATAATAACAAGACCGAATTCATTAGGTTTATCTAATTTAACCTCAGGTTTGGATAAGGGATTTGGAATAGAAAATGTTTTGAAAACAAACTTACGTACAGTCCAATGATGATATTTTGCTCAATATCAAGGCGCTTTTATACAGTAATAGCGGGCTATTACAAATGAAAGCAACACCGAGAGTGAGAAAAATAGCTTTATTGGGCAAATTCGCTTATCCAGAGCTGAGGTTAATTTAGCTTTAGATAACGATAATGCATGACAAATAGATAGAAAATAAGGCTTAAAGGGAATAGTTGATGATAAGAATCATGACCAAGTCAGATTTTGTTGAGTTTTGGCCTACGTTTGAGGCCATCATTTTAGCGCAAGAAACTTACGCATTTTCACCGAGCATGAATTGCGATGAGGCATTTTCGTTGTGGTGTGAAAGCGCATTAGTGGCCTTTGTTTTTGAAGAAAAAGGGAAAATATTAGGGACGTATTATTTGAAAGCCAATGGGATGGGCCCAAGCAGTCATATCAGTAATTGTGGTTATATGGTTAGTGCAGATGCTAGAGGTAAAGGGATTGCTAGACAAATGTGTATACACTCACAAGAGGTTGCGGTTGAAAAAGGCTTTAGTGCAATGCAATACAACTCAGTAGTGTCGTCAAATCAAGTGGCAATTACACTGTGGCAAAAGCTGGGGTATAACATTATTGGCACAATTCCAAATGGATATTGTCATGGTCAATTGGGGTATATCGACAGTTATATTATGTACAAACAATTATCAGCTGTATAAAGCGCAGTTTTTTATATAAATGACATAAAGGCCCCTATGAGGCCTTTATGTCATTGCGTAAAGTATTGACCATTCTAGCGCTAAACGACTTATGTAAAGTAACGACATAGCGAATTTTTTGCCTTGTTATTACACCACTTACTTTAAAATCGAGCTAAGAATTTATTCACTGACTCTAATTCCCTACGTTTCAGGGCGATACAGGTATGCACACTTTCACTCACTTTCTCTAAGCTACGTTGGTAACCAGGTACAGCAGACACTTTCTCTTTAAAAAATGCTTCGGTTGTTTTCAAATCATGTATTTCACACCCATTTCCGGTATAGCTAGGCAGTGTTGGTAACATGAACGGTGGCATTTTTTTACTAAGGGCCGCATAGTTTTCATATATCCAAGTTCTGAAGTGCTTTTTCCGAGATTCAGTATAACCTTGGCCTGAAAATATAATTCTTAAATCTGACGGAGTGACTTTGTCAGTTAATGCATAATCAAGTACTTTGCTTTGCAGTGTTTTACTACCAAAATAACTGAGTGCAGCCAATAAGTGTGTGCGTGTTTGTGGCTCTTTAGTTGTCTCAAAAGCATTTTGGTATGCTTTGAGTAAATCGACATTGCCATGATAGGCCGCCAATTTTAAGAACGTACCCGCAAGATATGGATCCACTTTTGTCGAGTCTGTTAAATACAGCGCGGTTTGTTGTTGAGCTGTTGTGATTATGCTTTGATCTTTTCCATCAAACCCTTGTAGAGCGATAACAATGGCACGCAAACTTGAAATGGCGGGTATTTCTTGCGGTTTCGAGGTCAAGCCATATTGAGCAATGGCTGGCTGAATACTCCGGCGAATGAACCCAGGCCAAAACTCTTCATTTTGTTTCGTTTTAAAGGTACTTTTTTGCGCCCGAAGTAGTCGAATCGCATTGCTTGCAACACGAGGGTGTTGGTCACTGGCAAATTGTTCTAATGCAGCCATAAGCTGCCCTGCATTTATTTTACCTGCATCAAGCAGCGCATCAGCTGCAGAAAGCAAGGCGAGCCTTTCTCTGTCCGATAAGGCACTTTTAGCATGTTTTAATAGAGTATTAAATTGTTGCTCTTCTAACATCCAGCGATAATAGCCTAATGCACCTTTATCGGGATAAATCCATTGTGGTTCGAAGTCTAATTGTACTCTTTGTGATTCTTTGTTGAGCAATATTTGTGTAGAAGCCACTTTATCACCTTTACCATATTTGATGGTGACAGGGACATTCCATAGCTGCTTGGGCGCCTCTACGCCAGCATTGGCGAATCGTTGTTGTGATAATGTGAGCATTTTCCCGCTTTTAGTCACAGAAATGAGTGGGAATGACGACTGTTCTACAAATGAACTTAAAACACTTGCAACATCTTTGTTCGATGCGAGGCTTAGCTCTCGCCATAAGTCAGCAGCTTCAGCATTTTTGAAGGCATACTTTTTCATATAAGCACGCATTCCTTTTTGGAAAGCGTCGGCGCCAATCCAATTTTCGATCATAGATAAGACGGCGCTCCCTTTACTGTATGCAAGGCCAAGCCCATCCATAATATCTGCTTCGGTTTTAATGGGTTTCCTGATCGGTTTAGTTGATAATTGTGCATCGAGTGTCATAACGTAATTTTGTGGCAAGTCTAAATGGCTGTTAAACTCAGGGTTGAGCTGTTGGGTCACTTTAGCAGCCATCCAACTCGCAAAAGCCTCATTAAGCCACAAGTCATTCCACCATTTCATGGTGACGAGATTGCCATACCATTGGTGTGCCAATTCATGCGCAATTACAGATACATTGGTTTGCTTTTGGCGACTCGTTGCGTTGTTAGGATCAACCAGCAGTATATCTTCACGGTACGTTACTAAACCTGAGTTTTCCATAGCACCAAAGGGGAATTCAGGTACCGCCACCGAATCTAATTTCTTATAAACGTAGGGAATACCAAAATAGTCTTCTAGTACCTTTAAGACTTTGGGCATATTGTCGATGGCGTAATCTGCGAGCGCGAGTTTACCTTGTGGCGTGATCACTTTCCCTGGAATTGGCATACCTGTGATGGCTTTTTCTTCAAAGGGTCCCACCGCCATAGCGACTAGGTAGCTGGGGATAGGGGGAGTTACGTCGAAAAAGTGTGTGGTATTGGTTTTGTTTTTCTGTGCTTTTATCAGCGGTGTATTGGCGTATACCTTTTGAGCATTCGGCGCTGTGATGGTTAATTGAAACGGAATCTTATATTGCGGTTCATCAAACACAGGGAATGCACGGCGCGCATCACTCATTTCAAATTGTGTAAATAGATAGGCTTTACCTTGATCTATGGTTTTATATAAGCCAACGCTTTGCTGATTATATGGGGCATCAAAATTGATAGTGAGCGTGTATTTACCCGGTTGTAACTGTTGGTCACAGTGCAGCCTTACCTTGCCTGTTTTCAGCATGGTATTGGATAAATCACACTCTGTATTGCCAATCAGTTTTGCAAGTTCAATAGCATAATCTAGCCCATTAATTTCAATATAATGAGTCGCTTCTAGCACGCTTAGCTCTATGCGGCTGATACCACTAAAGGTATCTTTATTAGGGTCTAATGTGAGGTGTACTGATTGTGAGCTTGGCTTAGCGAGTGGTTCAATAATGTAATCATTGTCTTCACTGGCGTGCGCAGTCTGCATTGCTAAGCTAATAGCGAGGGCTAACAAGCGTTTATAAAACATGGTTGGGGGTCCTTAATTATTCTTGTTATTCGGTTACCTGAATACAGGTCTAAATATAAAATTGTTATTACTACAGACTATCAGTTCACTCATAGACATGGAAGCGTATGGGTAATAGTCAGAGAGCTGTTTTTACAGACAGGCATGAAGTTAAGTAACCTCAGGTTTGGATAAGGGTTTTGGAATAGAAAATGTTTTGAAAACAAACTTACGTACAATCCAATGATGATATTTTGTTCAATATCAAGGCGCTTTTATGCAGTCATAGCGGGCTATTACAAATGAAAGCAACGCCGCGAGTGAGAAAAATCGCTTTATTGGGCAAATTCGCTTATCCAGAGCTGAGGTTAAGTAGTTGAAAGAACCTTAGGTTAGTGATATTCGATAAGCTCGTCTAAACTAATGACATATCTCTTTAACAGGGTGGGTTAGTATGCGCTTGAAAGTGCGTTTGATTGCGGTGTTACTGTTTACTTCGTTACTGCCGTTATTAGTTGTATTTGTATTGAGCATTACGCACAGCTCTGAACAAGCGCGTCGCTTAAGCATCCAAGGGGCGTTGGCGCAAGTAGGAAATGCCGCGGCGCTGTTTGAGCGATACTTTATTCAGCGTAAGTCAGAAATTGCGCTAATGGCCCGAGACCCTCGTGTACAAGGCATGGATTTTGTTGCCATGCGACCTTTTTTGATCGAAGAAAAGCGCTTGCAAAATAATGTATATGAGAAGTTTATCGTCGGTACCAAAGACGGTAGTTTTCATAATACGGAGGGAGGAAACCCTCATCAAAATATGAAACGGACGTTTGATGATAGTCAACCCTATTCGATGCAAAAAACCATTAAGAAACGGGATTATTGGAAAACAACGGTAGGTGAGAATGTTGATAACAAAGCAATGACGTTCGTTTCAGATCCGATGATTTCTTACACCACCGGCGTTCGGCAAATTGTGGTGAGTGCGAGTATTTTAAATAAAGAGCAAAAGGTCGTTGGATTGCTAGGTGGCAGTATCCCATGGCGAGAAGTTGACCGATTGGTATCATTGGTCCAATCACAAGTAATGACGCAGTTCGATAAAGAAGCACGTTTCATGTTGGTCTCGAATTATGGGTACTATATGTACCATTGGGATCCAAGTAAGGTGATACAACTTAAGCGTCATAATGATACTTGGGTACTAAATGAAATTGGAGAAAAAGTATCGGTAAGATTAAAAATAAATGAGGAGTCGAATGAAGCGATTAGGGCTTTGGGCCTAAAGATGCTCGCGGGTCACACTGGGGTTATTGAGCTTAATGATCCAGATAGTCATGAGCCACAACATGTATTTTTTGCCCAGATCCCAGCCGCTGGCTATAGCATAGCGGTGGCCGTACCTAATTCGGTTATTTTCGGGCCTGTTCAAGAGCTGAAAGAGCTTCTATGGGGCACCTTCATTGTGGTGCTTGTCATTATAATAGGCTTGGCGATAAAGTTATCAGCACAGATTTATGCACCAATACATAACTTGATTAAGGCGTCTAAAGCACTTTCTGGAGGAGACTTCACTTACAAGTTGTCGAACTATAGAGAGGATGAATTAGGAGAGCTGAGTCGTGCATTTATGAAAATGCGTGATCAAGTGCACATGCGCGAAAATGAGTTAGAAAAGCATGTGAAAGAACGTACCCTTGCATTTGAGCAGGCAACAGAAGAAGCACAGCATGCGGTACTGATTAAAAGTCGTTTTTTAGCCAATATGAGCCATGAAATTCGAACGCCATTGAATGGCCTACTGGGTATGCTTGAGTTATTACAAATGCAATCGACGCTGAGTGCGGATCAAATAAAATTATTAAATATGGGGACTACCTCGGGGCAGCATTTGTTATCTTTAGTGAATGATATATTGGATATTTCTAAGTTAGAAGAGGGTCAAGTAGAACTCGTCATTGAAGATTTTTTTGTTTCAGACATGTTGGATGAAATTTTAGTCATGCTAGCACCTACTGCGAAGCAGAAGTCACTTGGATTGGTCGTTAATTGTGATGCAAGCGTACCAAGCGAGATAAAAACAGACAAAGTTCGATTAAAGCAAGTCTTGGTAAACTTGATCAACAATGGGATTAAATTTACATCACAAGGGAGTGTGCAAGTACAGATATCTGCCAGCCAAGAAGCGACTCAGTGGCGCTTGCAATTCAGTGTGATAGATACAGGGATAGGGATTAAACCAGAGCAATTGGAACGGATCTTCCAACCATTTCAACAAGCTGATGACAGCACAACTCGAAAGTTTGGTGGCACTGGACTTGGGCTGAGTATTTGTCGAGAATTGGTCACATTATTGGGGGGCGAAATCGCTATTCAGTCACAATATAACAGTGGCACGCAAGTGACGTTTGACATTTCAGTGTTAGAAGGCGAAACGCGCATTAAAAATGGCGTTTTATCCATTGCAGAGCAGCCTTTAGTAGGCAAAGTATTGGTTGCTGAGGACAACCCAATCAATCAGATGGTCATCAATGCAATGTTAAGTAAATTAGGGTTGGAGGTGTGTCTTGTTGAAGATGGAGGGTTAGCGGTTGAACAACTGGAATTGGAAGCTTTTGATTTGATTTTGATGGATATGCATATGCCTAATTTAGATGGTATTGAGGCAACAAAACAGATCCGTCGAAGTCAAAAATGGCGAGGTATCCCAATAATAGCCACCACAGCAAACGTTTTACCGCAAGATATAGCACTATGCTATAGCGCAGGAATGGATGATCATTTAGGTAAGCCACTACAAATCAATGAACTACGGAAGGCGCTGGTCCGTTGGCTTCCTAAGTAGTTAAAAACCTTTATATATTAATTGCTTATAACCTAATTCAGCGTAAGTGGATTGAGTGGTTGCAATTAACCTCAGCTCTGGATAAGCGCATTTGCCCAATAAAGCTATTTTTCTCACTCTCGGCGTTGCTTTCATTTGTAATAGCCCGCTATTACTGCATAAAAGCGCCTTGATATTGAACAAAATATCATCATTGGATTGTACGTAAGTTTGTTTCCAAAATATTTCCTATTCCAAAGCCCTAAAGCAACCTAAGGTTAATTAGGTTGCTTTAGGGGTGATCCCTTTTTCTTCATTATGCATAATTTTTGCACATTTACATTCTAAATTCCCCATTATGGTTGTGGCAATTGCGGTACTTTTTGCCAACACTTACTTGATAGATATGACAGAGAGCAAATTATGACAAAGCAAACCCTTCTAAGTTTGATATTTTTCTGTGCGAGCGTATTAGGTGGCTGTGGTGGGGGAGGTGAGAGCTCCGGATCAACGCCAGTTCCAGATGATACGGGAAGTGTGGTTAATAATACGGCCCCTACTGCGGTGGCGGGGGCGGACCAGTTTGTGTCCGTAGGTGAACAAGTAACACTTAATGGTTCACAGAGCTCCGATGTTGATGGTGATACTTTGTCATTTAACTGGAGAATTATGAGCCAGCCTAGTACTAGCCAAGCGAGTTTGGACAGTTCGGCACAAAGCTTGGTTACTTTTTCCCCGGATGTCGCGGGCACTTACATACTGGGTCTTATTGTGAATGATGGCTCGGTTGACTCTGCGCAAGACACGGTGACTGTGAGTGCGGAGCTTGTAAATCAAGCCCCAGTGGCGAATGCGGGGAGTGATCAAGAAGTCACATTGGGCCAGTTGGTGATGTTGTCGGGTTCTGCAAGTCTAGACCCTGACGGGACAGAGCTACGCTATCAATGGACATTTTTATCTAGGCCAACAGGAAGTTCTGTCACCTTGGTTAATGCTGAAACAATTCGCAGCGAGTTTACAGCCGATGTTGCTGGTAGCTATTTAGTTGGGCTGATTGTTAATGATGGCGTTATTGATTCGGCGCAAGATAGTGTCTCGATTACAGTGATGCCTGCGGTCATAAATCAACCACCAATTGCGAATGCGGGCGTTGACCAACAAGTTCCGTTGGGTCAGTTAGTTTCTTTATCAGGCATTGCGAGTCAAGACCCTGATGGGGATCAATTAACGTATAACTGGGTGTTTGTGACTAAACCCGGTGGCAGTAATGCCGTGCTTTCTGACGCTCAGACGGTCAATGCACAATTTAATACAGATGTCGCAGGGAGTTATCAAGTTGGCTTAATCGTGAATGACGGTCAAGTTGACTCGATGCAAGATATTGCGGTTATTACGGTGTCGGCAGGAGATACCAATCAAGCTCCGGTAGCAAACGCGGGTAATGATCAATCAATTACGGTCTCAGAGGTTGTCATGCTTTCTGGGTCACTGAGTAGCGATCCTGACAACGATACGCTGAGTTATCTGTGGAGCATTGTTAGTAAACCAGCACAAAGTAGCACGGTGCTCTCAAATACGACTTCTCAATCAGTCCAAATTACGCCAGATTTGGCGGGCACATATCAAGTTTCTCTCGTTGTGAATGATGGAAAGTTAAACTCTATCGCGGATATAGTCGTTATTACTGCACAGGCTCAACTCCCAGTTGCTCATGCCGGTGCAGATCAGGACGTCACTGTGGGGGATTTTGTAACGTTGGATGGCGCTCAGAGTACGGGAACTGATTTGACGTACCAGTGGCAGATTGTGAATAAGCCGGATAATAGTATGGTTGAGTTAAATAGCGCGGATCAGGTCAGTATCGAGTTCAATGCTGATATTAGTGGGACCTTTGAACTGAGCTTAACGGTCGTTGCAGGGGGGAGTGTATCAACGGCGGATATTGTGAAAGTAACGGCCAGCAATACGAACGTTAATATTACGGACAAAATTTTTACCAATGAAGCGGTAAGTTGCCGGAACTATGAGGGCAGTTACTTTTCGAATGTGACGGATATAAAAAGGTCGGCAGATTTCACTGGTGATGTGGTAATGAGTGTGGGTAATACAACATGCACCATCACAATGAATGCCATTCCTAATCATGACTTTAATGATAATACTGCGTCTTTTGCGACAGACACATCTGCACAAAATCTAGTGTACACTTTGCCAATTACGGCGAGTCCAGCTGCGACGATTACACCGCAAGGGATTGGGATCACGGAGGGCATATTACTTAATGGTGTGACCTTGGATCTATTGCCAGCAGCCTGTTATGGCGTAGGCAATGAGCCAATTGGTAGAGAAAAAATAGGTTGTGGTGCAGATCAAAATGATAATCCATGGCGTTATGACCCAATGTCACCTCTTAGTACCTTTGGAACGGATGCCCACAACGCACATACTCAACCATCAGGAAAATATCATTATCATGGCAACCCTGTTGCTATGTTCAGTCAAACATGTGGCAGCAGAGCATCAGCAGTAATTGGGTTTGCAGCAGATGGTTATCCGATATACGGTAGCTGTTTCAAAGACCCGGCTACCGGCAATATTCGAAAAGCAACGTCTAGTTATGTTTTAAAAAATAGTGGTGGGGTACGTCAAGCTGTGACTGGCTATACGACTCCTGTCGGTGGCACAGGTGCCGTCGCGAGTAATAATTACGATGGGCAATTTAGAGGTGATTGGGAGTATCAAGTAAATGCGGGTGATCTTGATGAGTGTAACGGTATGAGTATTGATGGGCAGTATGGTTACTATGTGACCAATGCATTCCCATGGGTGCTGGGTTGCTTCAAGGGCAGTTTAGACAGCAGTTTTACAAGGCCTCAAAATTTAGAGAGGCGCAGTCATAGCCATGATGACAGTGCTGAACATCACCATTAGATAATTGCTCTAAACAATGGAGCTGGTGCAACAGATATGCGCAGTTGCACCAGTCTATTTTCGTACCGTTTTTTATATATTGCACAAAATAGTGCCATGACTAGATCAATGACGCAATCACGTGGGTCATAGCACACTTTTCTCGCTACTTTAGCTTCGCTATGAATGTGTTACTGTAATGTAATCCAAATATTGTGCATATCATAGAGCACTATAATTTGTCATAAATCTGGCACCAATTTGCCACGATTTATTAGCCTAATTGTCTTTTTTTCCTTCTATAGTGGTGTCTCTAAAACCGATAAAAGAGAAGGGATTATGAAAACAAAACTACTGCAATTGGCTGTTTTATGCGGTACTTCTGTATTATTTACAGGGTGTTCAGGCTCAGATAATAACCATGAAATAAATGCACCAGTGCCAACCCCAGTACAAGGCACGCAAATAGAGCTGCGTTTATTAGAAACCACGGACTTACACGCGAATTTACTTAACTATAATTACTTTGCAGACAAGCAAGATGATAAAGTAGGTTTGGTAAAAACGGCTGCTTTAATTCATCAAGCCCGAGAGCAGGCGACCAACTCGGTATTGGTTGATAACGGCGATTTAATTCAGGGTAGTCCGCTTGGCGATTATATGGCGAAGGTTAAAAGCTTGCAGGCAGGTGATGTGCACCCTGTCTATAAAGCGATGAACACGTTAAATTATGACGTGGCTAATATTGGTAATCATGAATTCAATTTTGGCATCGACTTTTTAAAAGAAGCAATCAATGATGCTAATTTTCCCTATATTTCCGCCAATGTTTTCATCGATGACGGTGATGCTGACGAGCACAATGACGAGCCACTTTTCTCCCCTTATTTAATTCAAGAAAAAACATTTAAAGATACTGAGGGTAATAGTCACACTGTCAATGTTGGTTTTATTGGGTTTGTACCGCCACAGATCATGCAGTGGGATAAAGCAAATCTAGAAGGTAAAGTGATTGCCAAAGATATTGTTGCGATGGCCAATAAGTATGTACCTCAAATGAAGTTAGAGGGGGCAGATATTGTGATTGCCATTCCACATTCAGGTTTGGATATCGCCGAGCATAAAACCATGGAAGAAAATGCCAGTTATCACTTATCTAAGGTGGCAGGTATTGACGCGATATTATTTGGTCATGCACATGCCAATTTCCCAGGTAGCCGTTATGAGGGGATGAGTGACAAAGGCATAGATATAGAAAAAGGGACTGTGAATGGTGTTGCAGCGGTTATGCCTGGGTTTTGGGGTAATCACCTTGGCGTAATAGATTTGACGCTGCAATATGATGATGGTCAATGGCAAGTGAGTGATTCACAGTCATCACTTAAAGCGATTTATGAGACAGATGATAATCGTCAAACTATCGCATTGGTTGAGAATGATCCTGAAGTTGAAGCCGCAGTGACTCACGAACACGCCGAAACTCGAAGCTGGGTTAATGAACCATTTGCCAAAGTAACGGGACCTGTAAATAGTTTTTTTGCATTAGTAAACGATGATCCATCAATACAAATTGTAACGGATGCGCAGACTTGGTACACACAAAAAATAGTTCAGGGCACAGAGCTTGCTGAATTACCGATTTTATCCGCAGGAGCGCCGTTTCGAGCTGGGCGTGGTGGCGCAGATGACTATACATCCATTGCCCAAGGGGACATTGCATATCGCAATGTTGCAGACCTATATATTTATCCAAATGTACTTAAGGTACTGAAGCTTAGCGGCCAAGAAGTTAAAGAATGGCTGGAAATGTCGGCCGGACAATTTAATCAAATTAATGCGCACAGTACCACGACACAAGTATTGATTAACCCAGCGTTTCCCTCGTATAACTTTGATGTGATCGATGGGGTAACTTATAAAATTGATGTTGCACAACCCGCTAGATATAACAGCAAAGGAGTGAAAGTATCCGATGGTGAGCGTATTGTGTCGTTACAATATCAAGGTAAACCAGTAACCGCTACGCAGCAGTTTTTGGTCGCAACTAATAACTACAGAGCCTCTGGTGGCGGTAATTTCCCTAATATTGCGGCTGATAAAATTGTCATTGATTCACCCAATGAAAACCGTCAGGTTGTTGCTGATTATATTGCTTACCAGAGTCAGAAGAATGCTGGAAAAGGACTTGACCCATCGGCGGATATGAACTGGGAGTTTGCCCCAAACAGCCACAGTGACATTCAGTTTTTTAGTTCAAACAGTTTAGATGCAAAAGCTTATAGTAATCAATTTGGGCATATTCAAGCTTTGAATGAGACCAATGAAGACGGTTTTGCACTTTATAAACTTGATTTAACCCAACCTAATAATTAGCCCTTATTTTAAGAGCAGATTCAGTGTCTGCTCTTATTTTAATCGTACCGGATGAAGTCGGTATGACCGGTATTTTCATTACATAACACACTCAACGGGAATTGAAGAATGATTAGTATGAATAAAACGACGTTGGCGATGATGTTGACTGTAGGTTTGTTTTCATCAATGGGCAGCGTACAGGCAGCAGCATATGACTGGAACAAAACAGCACCAGTAAAAACACCATCCGCGCATATCAATAATGGTAAAACCATATATTTCGATGTATCTCATGGCGGCGTTGAAGGCAACGCAGACTGGGTGATTGATGGGGCTTTTTCTGACTTTGCAGACGCATTAGTGCAACAAGGCTATACCGTTAAAGAGTATCGTGGCATCGATTTAAATAATGATGGTGTGATCCGCTTTCATGATGATAGAAGTAACAATAATACGCAAAATGAGGCGGTTATTACTTTTGACGCAATAAAAAATTCTGATGTGTTCGTTTTAGCAGAAACCAATAGACCATTTACTATGGCTGAGCAAGCAGCACTAGAGCAATATGTTGCTGCGGGTAAAGGTGTGTTTTTTGTTGCGGATCATTACGATGCAGATCGTAACCTTAATACATGGGATGCAACAGAGGTTTTCAATGGTTACAACCGCTCTGATTTAAGCAAATATAACTTGGGTGGAGAATATGGTGATTGGCGTAATCCTAAATCAGCAAATGCGGGTTGGTTAGTTGAAAACTTTGGGATCCGGTTTCGATTTAATGGCGTCGACTACAAGCAAGGTGTCAGTGGTGTTGAGCCAAGTACACAAACAGAGGGGATCACACAAGGAGTGCAACCTATTCTAATGGCGGCTGGGGCTACATTGGCGGTTGTTGATCCACAAAAAGCGAAGGGGTTGGTGTATTTCTCAGAATCAGATAATCCAGTTAAATGGAGACATGCAAAGGATCAAGGGTTGTACTTTGGTGGTAAAGCGGAAGGTCCTTACGTCGCCATTGCGAAATCGGGGGCGGGTAAAGCAGCGTTCATTGGAGATTCGTCTCCTATCGAAGATGCAAGCCCGAAATACCGTCGCCAGGATACTGGCAATAGTAAAAAGACCTACCCAGGTTGGACGGATGCAGGTAATGCAGCAACACTTGCTGTGAATATTATTAATTGGTTAGCAACACCTGAAAGTTACCAATATTTTGATAATAATAATGGCCATAAAAGTGGCTTTGTAACACCAACCCCAATGGCATCGCAAGAAATGGCAGATCCAAATAATGGCCAGCCATGGGGGACGCCTGCTAGTGGGTTTAATCCTTGGAATACTGATACTTATAAATATAATTCGTTTAATGCGCCTAATGGTGATTCACAAACGAACCCAGACCCTGATCCAGACCCGACACCAACCCCTGGTGGCACTCTATCGGTAGTTGAAGCATTAGCCGCAACGCAAGGTGAAGCGTTGGTTGTGATGGGTAAAGTAACGGCAGCTGTAAACGGTATTTATGGGTTAGAGCTTAGTGATGTAAATTCACCTTCAAAACATATTTTTGTGAAGCTTGAAAGTAGCCAACGCGCTGATTTCAACCCTCAATTAAATCCTGCGATTTTGAATAAGAATATTATCGTTACGGGCAAACGCAATAGTTATATGGGTGAAGCGGGAGTTCGCTATGTCAGTGATATTCAAATTGCACCTACAGCTTTATCAATCGAACAAGCATTGAATACCGCGCAGGGGGAGTCTTTTGAAATAATAGGTCGTGTTAAGTCTGGCCTAAATGGTATTTATGCATTGGTGTTAGAGGACATTAATGATGCCAGCTTTACCATTAATGTGAAGTTAGAAAGTGATCAGCGAAACCAGTTTAGTCCACAATTAAATCCGGAATTGCTTAATGCAATTATGGTTGTTAACGGTGTGCGCGACAGTTATATGAGTCAAGCGGGTGTACGTCAAGTTTCTAAATTACGTATCACCGATGATGCGGGTAGTGACCCTGTAAGCGGTTCTGGTATGTCTGTGAGTGAGGTTTTAGCGTTGGCCAATGGTGAGCCTGTCACTGTGGAAGGTAAAATAACACGTGGCGTCAATGGCAAGTATGCACTTGAGCTAACAGATGACACTAACAATAGTGAATCGTTGTACATCAAACTAGAATCATCCCAACGCACTATGTATAGCCCATTACTCAATGTGGCTTTAATCGGAAAACGGTTACGTGTTGAGGGGATTAAGAACAACTACATGAGTCACCCTGGTGTTCGTAACGTAAGTCAATTGATGCTCATTGACTAACGTTGCCTGTATTTAAAGGGTTTATTGTAAATCTTATTGTGAAACAAAAGACAGAACTGTAATTGGTTCTGTCTTTTTATTTAGTTAACGTATTGAAATGACCTATTTACGGCGACGTAATAGTCCCGCCCCGGCAAATAACAATGCAAACCAACCCATTGAACCTGAGGAGTTACTATTGCTATCAGGTAATTTAGGGGGAGTGACAACTGGTGGGGTGACAACCGGTGGGGTGACCACTGGTGGTGTTTCATTTGTTACATTGACCGTAGTTGCTGTTTTCACGTGCTCCGAACCGTCACTGACCGTTAGTTCAAACTTCAGTGCTGTGTCTTCAGTAATACTAGGTGGTGTAACTGTCAGTGTTGCAGAGTCGTTACCTGCAAGCGTTGCACTTGGGCCTTCAATTTGCGTCCATGTGTAGGTAAGCGAATCGTTATTTCGATCTGTTGCGCTTGCGGTAATCGTGGCAGTTGCAGATTCATTGACATCGATTGAGTCAGGCGCTGACACCATTGGTGCAACATTGTCACACGTATTCACATCACCGGCCACAGTTGAGTGAAATTGCGATGACGCAACATTTTCAAATTTTACTTGGTCAATAAACCAACCAGTTTCGGCTGTGCCACCATCTGCGGAAATACGGAATCTGAATTTTACCGTTTGGCCATTTAAGTGATCACCAAAACTCACTTTTTCCATATTCCCTGTGCTTTGAGGTGTGAAATTTGAGCCTGTAAATGCAGGACGGTTTTGGAGTGCTTGTTGCGGATTTTCAATTAATGCGGTGGTGTTATAGCCTGTATCGAAAGTCCCACCTGCAATAGTTGAAGTCACATCCACCCAATTACCATTGTTAATACTGATTTCAAGTACACCACCATCCCAATTATCTTCTAATAGATACAAATGCCAGAAGCTGATGGAGAAATCATTACCAAAACCGACTTCAAAGTTTTTACTTTCAACGGTAACGTCCGATTCGAACCCATTGTTGCGTAAGAACATCGTTTGTTCGCCAAATTCAACGTCTGGGTTACCGGATGAGAAGAAAGCAGTATTGCTGGTGTTAAAGTTTTGTGTGCCTTTGGCTAAGTCGCCACCAGTCATCACATTCTCTTTAAAGTCAGCAAAGAGGTTATATCCTTCCATATCGACTAATGCTGAAGTGCCTTGGTGCGCTTTTACTTTGAAGTCATAGTTGACCGTTGATGATACTGCCATCTTAGTCTCGCCAACCACTTCTTCACCATCAAAAGTGACTTCAAATGTTAGGTTCTCAGCGGTGCCAGCCTCATTGAGTGTCACCATCAATGGCACACTTGTGGCCGAGGTAAATGGTGCTAAAGCATCAAACGTGATCATACCGTCATTTTCAAGTGTTACGTTGTGACCACTTGTCACGACCACTTTAGCTGAAATACTATTTAATGTGGCATCACCTGCATTCTTAACTGACACGGACAGTGTCCCAGTTTCACCTTTATCCAGGATCTCGTCATTTGAACAGTAACCTAGTTCAACGCCATTATAGTTTGTATTCAAGGATACAGAGGTTGCTTGGAAAGCTGATAATGTTGTTTTGTTCGATTCAATAACACCTGAATTATCATCGCTGTTACGCGGGGGCGCAATGGCTCCTAAGCCAAGTCCTCGGTCTGCGAACGCTTTTAAGGCAATGGTGAAATCTTCCATATCTGTGGCATACACCGATGCTAAGATTGCATCACGTGCTTCAACATAAGTTGGAGAAATTGGGGTTGCCTTATAACCTGATATTAAATATGTCGCCATTCTGTCTTGTGCTTCTTGGAAGCCATGCTTGTTTATCAAGCCAACATATACGTTCCATAGCATGTTTGCCCATACTTCACCTGCTGCGTGAGGTGAGCCGCCATTCGTTGGTGGGAGGCCATCTACTTCAGCCCCACTGGTAATGTGCTTAAATGTAAGTGGGTTAACCGACATATCTGTAGAATACGGTGCACGACGAATACCGGTTGTGAAGTTCTCAACAAACGTGCCTGTCGCATAAGGTAATTGGAACTGATCGTTGCCTGCAATGGTTAAATCAGACTCTAGAGCAATGAACATTAAGGAATGGAAGTCCCCCCAGCCTTCACCCATCGCACGGCCTTGGAAGTTATTTAAACCAGCACCATTACCTACAAGACGATTCGAAATATAGTGACCCCATTCATGCGCAATAATACCATTATCAAACGTGGAGTCTTTTAACGGGAAGGTGCTCATTAAGTTTACGGTGACCATTTCACCGCTGTCCATTAGATCGTAAATTTTCTTTCCGTCTTGGAAGCTTAAGCCCATAGATACAACGGTTACGCTGTCATCGGTGCCACCCATAGGTGCCGGTGTGCCGTCATCCACATTATTGATGATGATAACGCCTATTGCTCCAGCTTCTTGTGCGTGTTTAGCTTTCGCTGTAAATGCACATCCTCCTCGGTCTATTAAAGCGATTTTTCCAGCGAGTTCAGCACCATTGGTTGCAGGTTCACAGCCATCTGTTGCGGTATCAGTACTATCATTCAGTCTTACTGTCATACCTGACAAGTCATATTGTACAGGTCCAAATGAAGCAACTTTTGAAGATTGCAGTAGTCCTACTTGCGAGTGAGATGTGACAGTCACCGCAAAATCAGTACCGACAATAGCATCTTTGCTATTCCATAAATATTGTTGCATACGTGGGCTTCTGCCGTCAGCAGGGGTAGACATATTCGCGTTGTTTAAGCCGGAATAATCTTGTGCCTGTACATGCAAAGGGTCATTTTCTTCCCCGCCTCGTCCATAATTAGATAATTGCGCATTACCGGAAGCTTCATCAAACCCATAATCATAGAAAAAGTCGTGTAAGAAGTTATTCATGTAAAACAAATTGACGATCGCTGACTTGCGATTATTCAAGCTTGTTGGAGATTGGCTAACTTCATATGGATAATCGAAGGTATTTGCAGATGTAAGCTCTGCACTGAAATCACCTTCGGTAAAACCATCCGGTGCAACAACATCAGCATAAGCAAATACATTGTTTCCTGATGTCATGGTTGCATCTTCAGCAAGCCATGGGTCTTGTGTGCTGATTTTTGAATAATGCGAAAGGGTAACGAGCGGCGCAGCTTCAATTTCAGTTTTGTCAGGGCCTGTATCTAGTTTTGGGAGCACATCGCCATGTGGACCTTCCATGGGATAGCCGTTTTGGTTTGCATACACGCGATATGTATAATCATTACTATGCGCGATTAAGTTGTTTTTGAATAATACCTTGCCGGAGTTTGATGCGATCACATACCCATAGGCCTCGGACTCAACACTATTTTTTGGCGCGACTTCTACCTCAACATAGTATGCAGCGACTAATTGTGTTCCATCGTCAAAGAATACTTTTTTAGCACGAGGCGAAAATGCATTGACTGTACCCGAGGCATCTTGTGCTGTAAATGACGTGAATTGACCTTCGAGCTTCTCGTTACTTAGTTGCAGGTCGTTGGTCTCTGCGCCAATATTTTTAGCGGCAATACCAATTGCTTTTGCAGCACTACCAAAATGAGTGAAAGCGGGGTTGGTTGAATTGGCAGCTTTAGCATGTGATACAAAACCTGATGAAGCGACAAGATTGTACTCTTTGTCTATCATCACGTTGTACTCACGGTTGAAGACTTCTATGCCCCCAACAAGCTGTTTATACTTTGCTATGGCAGGGCCGCGCTTTGATTCGTGTAAGTTTGTTAATTGCGCCCCATCTAAAATAGCTGACTTACTGGTTTTTAATCCTGTCAGCTGTTGTAAGTAATGATCAGCTACAAATTCATTTCGCTGTTCAACGGCAATGTTTGCTAGGTTAGGCGTTGTATGAGCTTTGCTAGCCCACACAAAGGTGGCTTTACCGAGTTCTTTGTCATAGTGGCTAGCCATACCTGAAACAGTGGCCTGTGCTGCAAGAGCTTGTTGTTGCGCTTTTACCTGATCAGCTTGACTGCTGGTATTGATTTGCGCTTGATCTATTAGCCCTGACTGTGCATTGTAAGTTAATGCCGACGCCGTATTGGTACCTAAAATTGTAACCATCGAGGCTGCAATTAAAGTTATTTTTGGTATGTTATTCATTATTTACCCTGTTTTATTGTTATAAAGACGTTTATTAAAATGAATCCTTTTTAACGTTATTTCAAAGTTTTTTTACTTTTAAGGTGGTTTTTTAGCTTATGAGCATTTATTCCAATACTTTATTACTTACTTTATTGTTTATGTTGATGCTTGTGTCGGGATGTTCAACGTTTGTTTATGATCAACCTGCGGAGGTAAAAGTCAGGCAAGAAAAGTCCAATGACTTGGCGAAGCAATCGCACATTGAAGGCGATGCTTACAGTGCAAAAATTAAAAATAGTGAGAGCACTTTGGTACGTCATGTCCAAGTTACGCCGTCAGATAGAATCAAGCTTAAAGGGCATACAATTAAAAAGGGCGATCGAGTTTACAATGTTACAACGGGTCAAATCGGTACTGTCACGGGGGAATTTGTGGTTGAGCTATACGGTTCACAACAAGCACCAGACATAAAGCAATTCGTTAAACAGCCAGTGACAGGTGCTATCGTACGCTATAAAGTGATATCAACAGACGTTGATTTATTAAGTCGGCTTGAATCACTTCGAGGTTCTGAGGCGGTCAAAAGTGTTGAATTACAAATCTTTTACAATGGCAAAGTTAATAATGAGTATTAGTCTATAAACGTGGCGAGTTAGCGGAATAGCCATGTGTGGCGGGGTTATAGATATCACTGTTTTGGTATAACAGTTAAAGAGCGCCGTTGATGCTTTGTGGTGCTCTTTAATGATGTTCTTTAACGACTTTATTTAAGGTAGGTGGTGAACGCGATTATGGTATTTGCTGTAAGAAATTTAACTTATGAGTCGTTTTTGAAGGGATGAATTCAGTGACCTCGTAGGTCGCCAATTTGTGTTGCTGGAATGGATCGTCTTTTAACGCTTCTTCTATCTCTATCGTTTGGGTTGTATTAGCAATAATAATGCCCCCCGTTCTTGGTTGTTTTCTACCAGAGATGAGAAATAGGCCGCTTTCATAGTATTTATCTAAAAATAGTAAGTGTGCCGCTAAGTGTTTTTCAACTTCACGTAATGGGACTAAATAAGTCATCGAAATAATAAACATCGTGATCCTTATGAATAGTTAAAACCTTATATAAACTATAAATATGCGATTTTTAACAGCGCTTTTGTACATTACGATTGCGTATTAAAGTAATCGTAAACCGTGTTAAGTTATACCCACGCAGTGAGTCCTGTTATTAACATACTAAGTAGTCCAACTAACCCTAATCCAAACGCACAACTGCGCGCAAGTTGCAGGTTCATATAATAGAAACTCATATGCGCAAGCCGAGCAATGCCATAAAGTCCAGATGAAAAAGCCAACCAATCGGGGGGGCTTTGTGATAGAAGCCCGAAAAGTAACAGTAGTATATAAATGGCGATACTTTCATTGGTATTTGCATGTGCTCTGGTTGCACGAAATACAAAGCTTTGATGATCTGATTTAATAGGATGACCCGCTTGGTGCTTGTTAAAAAACAGCACTATGTCGGCAATGATCAACTGCAATAAAAAAAGTGTTGCTATCAATCCGCAAATTAAAATTGAAGTGTGATAGGTGATAAATATATCTGCCATAATACAAAAAACTCCTGTTATCTTGGTCTATGTCGAGTACTATTTATCCTACCAATACGGCAATAGATTACTATCTATTTATCGTTATTCATCAATAAATTGCCATGTATTCGCACCATCGAAGTGACGTATTCTAATTTGCTTTAAAAGCTCAGGTTTT
This sequence comes from Pseudoalteromonas sp. MMG005, assembly GCF_018101015.1. Lineage (NCBI taxonomy): Bacteria > Pseudomonadati > Pseudomonadota > Gammaproteobacteria > Alteromonadales > Pseudoalteromonadaceae > Pseudoalteromonas > Pseudoalteromonas sp. MMG005. The sequence goes on from NZ_JAGJEK010000007.1 coordinate 185,206, forward strand.
ATCATTTTGAAATTCATGGCCATGCGTTGTGTATTTCCCATATGGGTTGGTGTGTAATGGGTTGTGCACCCACATAAAGCACAGTGATGAAATTCAATACACTGATCCCCGTGGCAATAGCTGATAGGCGCTGAGCGGTGAAAACTGACAGACACATTGTTGGGGTGGGTGTATCCCCACAGAGCACCAAGTCTATGACAAATACTGCAATTGCAGCTCGTAAGCGAATCAATTGAAGCATCAAATGTAACGTTAATATTACCGCAATGACAGCTTGCTGAAAAAGTCATGGTGTTCCTTACTTTGAGAGATTAATGACGGGCAACACTTCGGGTAACTCGTTATCGAGCATGGTCAACACGCTTTGGTAACCATGCATTGGTTGCCACTGTAACTCAGTTTGCGCCAATGCTGAATCATAGACCCTGTCGAGTGAACAAGGCATAGACCACTGACGTCGCCTAAACTCGGTTGCTAAGTCGGGCATTTTTTCATGAATAAGAGTGCCTGCATCCGTATAGAGCATTACACAATCTTTCGGCGTAAAGGGAGTTGAACCCGATATAATGTATGTTTTAAAACCCGGTAGGCGCAGTTCAACGGCACAGGCATGCGCTTGTGCAACATCCCGTACGTCTATGCCACGAGTTGATCTGTATATACTCATTAAGTCTGCTGTCTCGGGGAAGCATCGAGACATTCTCAGCACAGTAACCGGTAGGTTAAATAAATGAGAGAGTTGCGCTAATTTTTTTTCAGCGGCTATTTTTGAAGTATGGTAGATGCTTTTCGGTTGCGGAGTAATGGTTTCGTCAATCCAACTCGCTTGATTCTCTTGGGTTGAAGCAAAGCCATATAATGCGGTAGTGCTGGTAAAGATAAAGTGCCGTAGGCCTTGTTTTATACCTTCCAAAACTAATTGCTCAGTTGCCATAATATTAATAGAATTAAAATCTTCATCAGAAGCAATATTCACATGTGGAGCATGTAAGGCCGCACAATGTATCACCACATCAATATTGATTAATGCATGGCGAATCCGTGCCAAATCACGGATATCAGCAACTATATCAACCGTCGAACACGGTGTGATATCTACTCCAATAACATGGTGCAGCTGCATCAGTTTAATGTAAATAGCACGCCCAACGCGTCCAGCAGAACCCGTGATGAGTATTTTCAAGTTATCTCCTAAATATGAGTGCAAAGCATAATATGAATGAAGCAAGGTTTTTTACCTGTACAGCATATTGAAGCTTACACCGTGAAATTTGAAGGCATTATATGCTGTCAGTCAGCATCGTACTATGTATTCCATCAACTCCCCTTCGACGAAAAAGTAAATTTTGGTGTATTTCCTTGTGCTTTGTCTCTTTACTCAAAACGGCGTCTTAGAAGTTTTTAGTGTTACGGAGAATGTATTTCTCACTGTTTTAAAATCATAATTATTATTCGTAATATGTACTGTGGCGACTATTCTTTAATGAAAAAAGGAGCAAAGTTATGAATTGGTATGTGATTGCTTTTAGTTTTTTTATGAGTGCGCAAGTATATGCAAAGTGTGTCAGCGAAGCGTATCGACACTTTGATTTTTGGGTCGGTGATTGGCAAGTAAAGACGCCGGATGGGAAAATTGCAGGACGTAATGTAATCACGATTGACTATGAGGGATGTGTGATTAAAGAGCGCTATAAGGGGTTGTCGGGATATCGTGGGGAAAGTGTGAGTTTGTATGATGTTACGCGCAATTTTTGGCACCAGACTTGGGTTGATAACACGGGACTATTGCTTCAACTAGGAGGAGGCTTGCAAGGCAATAAAATGGTACTTACAGGAACTTCTTTTGATAGAGAAGGTAACTTGCTAGATGAAAGGATAACATGGACCCCTAATGCAGACGGAACAGTACGTCAGGTATGGCGTACCAGATCGCAGGATCAAAAATGGCAAACCATATTTGATGGTTTGTATATTAAGAAAAAATAGCACTTTTCCACTAATCTTTTGTTTTATATTTGCTTTTAATACGAGATAGTTGACGAAAACCAATACTGTATATTGGTGATGATGCAATTAGATATCGTAAACCCCCTTTACAATAATTCAGTGGTGAATGTGTGGGTAATCGCGACAAAAAAGAGTAAGGCTGGCTGTGTCTGTGGCATTTTTTAGCGTTTATTGACATAAGCCCCAACCTAGCCTCTAAGTTACGTTTTTTATTAAACTCAATATCTTTAATTAACGGTGAAACACTCAATAATTTAAAAACTTATATATTTTGGGATACTGTGAAATACTGATAGTCTGCAGTGTTTTTAAATGTGTATCGGATATGATAGAAAACGTATTGAGATTATGGACTCGATGTATCGGTGTAAGCTGTGTGTTGTGTACCGTGCTTGTTGAAGCCAGAACCGTGGATATGAGCGCTTCATTTCCTTCATTACATATCTCTCAACAAGCTACTAATAATCAGCATGGCGTATCGGGCTTAGATAATCCTCGGAAAATTGCAACCTCTCGCGATAAGAAATCCATCTTTGTAGTGAGTGGAGATGATGATGCATTATCTGTATTCCAGTTAGACAGTGATGATCAGCTGTATTTCAAACAAACATTTAAAAATATTGATAATAATAGATATAAATTGGCAGGGGCATCTGACGTTATTGCACTTGATAATGGCAAGTGGTTAATCACTGCTAGTTTTTACGATGGCGCACTGTCACTTTTTAGCAAAGTTGAGCAAGGTGGTTATCAATTTGTTCATTCATTAAGTGATGATTTATCAGCAAAACGCGTATTCAAAGACCCGACGCCCGTTGGTGGGCTGGATAACTTAAAGCTACTTGCACCATGGAGTATACTTAAGCTTGATGAGCAGCATTTTGTGGTAGCCAGTTACAAAAGTGACGCAGTACGTTTCTTTAAGTTATCCAATGGACGAATTGTAACGAATGAACCCGCCAATAAAGGGGTCAATAAGCAACAGTTCGGTTCACCCGTCGCTGTGCAACCAATAATGAACAAAGAGACAGGACAGAAGAAGCTCATTGTGGCTGGTTTTAACGACTCTACACTGACCTTATTAGATAAAGGTGATACACAATATTATGCTGTGAGCCAGCGTATAAGTTTAAAAGAGTATGGATGTTTAAATCCTCAAGCAATGCAAGCTGTAGAGATAATAAATAAATTATATGTAGCCTGTTCAGGTAGCGATAAAGTTTTAGTGTTGCAAGAATCACAACCCAATCAATTTAAAGTGATTCAGGTTGTGGCCCATCCGCATTTGCAAGGCGTTAATAGCTTAGCTATGGCGCGCGATGGAAGATGGGGCTATGCGGCTTCCGAAAAAAGCAATGGTGTGATTGTTTTACAAAATAAACCATTAACGGGTTTATCAGTATCAACTATAGTATTGGATAACACACCAGTCGTTTCATCTATTTCATCACTGACATTAACACGTCCAGATTTATTAGTTGTGACTTCAGCGAAACAAGATACGCTATATTTATTGAATGTCACTGCACCACATTAGCTATAGCTTGCCCTGATGTATGGATAAGCTCAGTTCCTCACGTATCATAAGGACATATGTTTCCGTGACTTTGTAGCGAGGGCGCGTGCTATTTTGCAGATTTAACCCAGCCGATACTCAATACATAGCGTGTACCTTGCTCTACTTTTGACACCGCATGCTCACATAAATCGGGTCGAAATAACTTAATTCTAGACGTGTTAACTAAAGGGTGTTTGCAAATAAACTGACCACCTTTTATCGACTTTTTAGCACAATATTTAGGGGCTGTTGATCTTTTAGGTTCATTTTTGCAGCAGTTTGATTGGCTTTTATACAAGGCAGAGGCTGCGTAGCATGGTTATTCCATGTGAGTCAGCCGATAACATAGTAGAAAAGCCAATCAAGCGCTGCCTACCGGTTCTTTTGAGCATCCCTTTCTCTTTGTTGCTTAATATTCGCTTAGATTACTAGGCCACATATTAAACGCCGCGATAAAAGCATGCTCAAAGAGAACAAAAATAGAACAGCAAAGTTCAACAGCCCCTAGTCTGTAATGCTTGCCTTTTTCAACTTTATCCATATGTGGTGGTATGACACTGCCTTTGGGGAATTTGAGTAAGTACACATCAAACTTTATTGGCCAATACGCACCACATAGTAGCATTTTATGGTAACCAGACTGCTGACGACCTTGCTGCCAACGAAAAATATGAGAGGTTATGTTCATCTTATCCTCAACGGTATAGAGTTGATAGAGTAGAGACACAGAACACCACAAAATGTATGCCGATGTGCTTTATTCAAAGGTGTTTAAGAGATAGAAATGATCATATCTCATAATGTGGTGTTGAACCACATTGATAGTAAATAATGTTACTTTTTGTGCCTAAATACATTACTCTATTCCATAATTTTTTGAAATGTGACTTTATTATGGTAATTACACACCAGACTCACGATATTAAAACGCCTACGGGTGTCATGCGCACGTATCATTATCAGCCCGCCGAGCAAGGCAGTTATCCGTGCATTATTTTTTATTCAGAAATCTTTCAACAAACAGCGCCGATTGCGCGCTCAGCCGCCATTTTAGCTAGCCATGGCTTTCACGTGTTGGTACCTGAAGTGTTTCATGAGTTGAATCCGATTGGTACGGTACTCGCTTATGACGATGAAGGTAAAGATAAAGGCAATGAAGATAAATGGACTAAGCAATTGGAACATCATGATAGTGATACACAGGCCCTCGTCGATTTTGCAGAACAATTAACTGGATGCAATGGACATGTTGGTGCGATGGGCGTGTGTATTGGTGGCCATCTAGCATATCGAGCGGCATTAAACCCCGCTATTAAAGCTGCATTTTGTTTATATGCAACAGACATACACAGTGACTCTCTCCCCAGTGAGATTGGTAACGGATCATTGGAAAGAATGAAAGATATTCAAGGTGAAGTGCACTTCGTATGGGGGAAACAAGATCCGCATGTGCCAATGGAAGGTCGGTTACGGATATACACGTCATGTCAGCGTACGGGCATTAATTTCCAATGGCAAGAAGTCAATGCACAACATGCATTTATGCGAGATGAGGGCGATAGATATGATGCGGCATTGGCTATGTCTATGTATCAAGACGCTGTGGCACTCTTTTCACGATGCTTAACACTGTAAAACGTATTTTCGAGCGTCTGTGGGGGCGATTAAGAAATGGATCGGATTGTAGTGCCAGCTAAACATATCGGGCTTAAGCCAAGACGCCAAGAGTGTCCTACCAAGACGCGTGTTATTGCGATATCAGGGGCATCAGGTGCAGGTAAAACATCGGTCATAAAAAAGCTTGCGCAACAATTTGACGCGCCCTACCTGCTCTTTGATAGCTATGTGGATAATGACACGTATCCAGCAAATATGAAGCGTTGGTTTGCTGACGGTGCGAATGTATCTTTAATACATACACCGAAATTTACGCTAGCACTGAAGCACCTTGCTGAAACGGGGCGCCACCGTTATATTTTTGTTGAAGAACCTTTTGGCAGGCAACGATGTGTTATGGATGAGCTAATCGAATCGGTGGTATTGCTCGATATACCATTAGAGTTGTGTTTATCTCGGGTTGTTCGACGCCATACGTCTGCTCAAAGTATAGATTCACTGGCGGCCTATTTAGATAAATATGAAGACTATTTTAGAGATATTTACTGTGCGGTCGTTGAACAGGTTAGGAGTAATAGTGATTTGGTAATGAATGACGTGCAATCGCTTGATATAACAGTTAATCGGGTGCGTAATTGGCTGTTAAGTGTTGACACTAAAATCAGTATCTAACGGGGATTTTCTTGTCGTTTATTGGTTGAGAATGAGGAAGGCAGTACACTTGTACCGCCTTCTCACGTATTTACAGTGCCGTAGGAACTGGGGTCGTGGTTAGTGCGTGCTCAGACTCCACTTCACCACGATGGTCTTTTGCTATGAGTTGATATAATAGCGGCAAGATAATCAAGGTAAAGAAAGTACCAATTAGCATACCTGCAACGAGAATGATGCCGATACTGTTCCGTGCTTCAGCGCCTGCACCAGTTACCAGCACCAAAGGAAAATGACCTAACACAGTTGCGCCTGTTGTCATCAATATTGGACGTAAACGGGTACTTGCTGCACCTTTTACAGCATCAAGCTTTGATTTACCTTCTAACTGTAGGTGATTGGCGAATTCGACGATTAAAATTCCATTTTTAGCAATTAATCCAATCAATGTGATTAACCCGATTTGGCTGTAAATATTGATGGTTGTTAATGACAAAAATGGCAACATTAATGCGCCCGATAACGCCAGAGGGGCACAGCCCAACAACACGACGAGCGGGTCTCTAAAGCTATTAAATTGAATGGCGAGTACAAAATATACAATGATCATGGAGACAAACAGCACCCCAACCATGGTATTACCTTCTTTTCGCAACTGTCGAGACTCACCTGCATAATCAATTGAATAGTTGGTCGGTAACAAATCATTCGCAATGGCTTCAATATTGGCAAGACCCTGCTCCTTGGTGATATGGGGTAGAACACCCGCAAAAATTCTAAATGATGCTTGCTGGTTGAAAGACCCGAGCACTCTCGGACTCGTGAACGTATCAAGACTTGCAAATGACGAAACGGGTATGAGTTCACCATCTGCTGTGCGAATTTTCATATTTAAGATACTTTCAGGGTTATAACGCTCCCCACTGTCAACAACGGGGATAACGCGAAACGCCTTACCTTCTTTATTAAAGTAGTTAACAAAATTATTGGACATCAATACACTGAGTTGCTCATTAACTGACGCCAAATTCAGCCCTAAATCGGCCACTAATTCACGGTCTATTTTTAGTTCGGCTTGTGGAAGGTCGAGTTTCAAATCTGTGTTAACAAAGAGAAAGCTGCCACTGGCGTTCGCTTTTGCGATGATCTCATCGGCATACTTTTTCATCGTAATGGCATCGTCATTGGCACGCACCACCATTTCAACATCAAATTGGCCTGCAGTTGGCAACGATGCAGGTAAAATTGGGAATAAACTCAGGCCTGTCACGCTGCCTAGGCGGCCATATAAATCGAATAATAAATCATGAACAGAGTGTTCTCTCTCCTCAAAAGGAGCAAGTTCTACGCCACCAAACCCAGCTGCAGCAGTGATTATTTGCCAAGTGAACTTTCCACCTTCGGTGTTATTCATAACCTCAGCTGTGTCATTCATTTTGCTTGCAGTGTAGGCTTGAGATGATTCAGGCGGCGCCTCAACGACCACTTGAATCGAACTTTGATCTTCAATTGGCGCAAGCTCTTTTTGAGACAATAGATAAAAAGGCACAGCTAATAACGAGAGTATCACGGCAATAAAAATAAGTTGTGGACGCATACTGAACAATGTGTCAAAAAGCTTGAAGTACGCATTTTGTAAGCGGTCAAAATAGCTATTTACTAATCGTGTTAACCGACCTTCCTTACCTCCTTCAGGGCTGACATAGGCACTCATTATTGGAGATAAAGTGACAGCAACAACACCAGAAATTAACACGGCAATTGCCAAAGTAAATGCAAACTCTCTGAATAAGAAGCCAGTTAACCCTGTCAGGAAGCCAATAGGTGCATAGACGGCGGCAAGTGTTAAAGTCATTGCGATCACAGGAACTAGCAATTGGCGTGAGCTAATTAAAGCAGCTTGCAACCGTGGTTTACCTTCACGCATGTGACGAGCAACATTTTCAACCACCACAATAGCATCATCAACCACAAGGCCAACAGACAATACGATTGCTAATATAGTGAGAAGATTCAGAGAAAAACCAATCAATGAGATAACAGCAACAGCGCCAAAAATAGAGATAGGAATAGTGATTAGTGGCACGAGCGCAGTTCTAAATGATCCCATCATAGCCACGACGACAATCCCAACCAGCAGCACAGTTTCAGCTAATGTGGTGAATATTTCTTTAATCGAATCACGCATGTATAACGTGCCATCATACCCAATGGTAATTTGCATGCCATGCGGTAATTGCTGATTCAGTTCATCTAGCTTAGTGTAAAGCACATCACCAATGTCAATTTCATTGGCTCCAGGTAGCGGCCAAATAGCGAGGAATACAGTGTCATCATAATCAAGTCGAGCCGTTACCATCCCTTGTGCTTCACCGATCTCTACATTTGCAACTGTACCGAGTCGTAATTGGCTGCCATTTACTTCTTTAATTATAAGGTTATTAAAGTCAGCGACACTTTTTAAGCTGGTATTGGCCAGCAAATCGATACGTTGACGCTTGTTTTCGCTATAGCCTAAGGTTGCGATAGTGTTGTTAGCTTGTAATGCGGCAAAAATATCATTGGCACTTAGATCATAAATAGCGAGTTTGTCGTTGTCTAACCAAATACGCATCGCAGGATTACGTCCCCCTTCGAGCGTGACTTTTTGGACGCCTTTGATGTCGGTCAGTCCCGGTACCACATTTCTGGTTAAGTAGTCACTTACTTCGCCACGAGGTAAAGATTGAGACTCTACATTGAGATAAAAAACAGCATAAGGGCTGTCAGCTCGAACAATCTCAATCGCAGGGTCTTCGGCGCCAGTAGGCAGCTCAAACTTAATTTGTCCAAGGCGAGTACTCATTTCAGCCAAGGCATCGGTGGTATTATGGTTGAGTTGAAGCCATGCTGTGACTTTACTTAAGCCCGATGTAGTTACTGAGTCGACATAATCAACGCCTGGTACTGAGGAGACAACCCGCTCAATAGGTTCAGTGACATAGCCTTTGACGACATCAGCCGAAGCACCGGTATAAACGGTATTAATGACCAGAGAAGCACTTTCTATTTTTGGATATTGTTGTATTGATATTTTATTGGCGGCATTGAGTCCTGCCATAATGATGAGTAACGATAGAACTATCGAAAGAACCGGACGGTTAACAAAAATATCCATAAATGAGGGTTTGTTTTCATGTAGTGCACTCATTACTCCCCCTTAAGCGATGTGTCAGCTGGAACTTGGGTATAAACAAGCAGTTGGTCTTTGAGTTTAAATGCCCCTTCGGTTGCTATAAATTCGTGACCTGCTAAGCCGTTGGTGATGATTTGTAAATCCCCTTGGCGTTCACCGAGTTCAACTTGAATCGATTTAGCGCGCCAATTCTTGGTGTCATCCTGGCTTAATGTAAAGACGAAAGCACCGAGGTGGTTCCGTGCGATAGCATTGGATGGTACAGCAAGAACTTGGTTACTTGGTGTAGAAACGACCACTGATACCATTTGATTATGATGCAGTTTTTGTTGACTATTTTTAAGTTCAGCTCGATAAGCAAGTTGCCTTGCTGATACATCAATCGTGGCGCTCTTAGCGATAACTTTTGCCATGAGTAATTCAGACTCACTAATGTTTGTCGATACGATACGGATATTAACCTCATCCCCTACAATTAATTGAGGGAGTGTTTGTGGTAATTTAAAGTCGACCCATATCGTGTTATCAAGTGCTACGAGCGATGTGAGCAGTGTATTTACATCTAGAAGTTGCCCAGGTTGATATTGCGTCAATCCGATTTGTCCATTAAACGGTGCTCGGATGGTTTTCTTATCGATAACCGCGGTTAAATTCGCTATTTCAGCTTTGGCTATCGTGACATCAGCGTCTGCTTGGTCAACTTGGTCTGGGCTAACGCGTTTTTGTGCTAATAGTTTAGCAAGGCGTGTTTGCGTCGATTTTGCTAATGTTAATCTTGCATTGGCGGCTGCAAGATTCGCGCGCTCAATACTGGTATCTAGCTCAAACAAGATTTGATCCTGCGTCACAAAATCACCCGGTTGATAGTTTATTTTTACAATTAAGCCGGCATACTCATTGCGAATATCTAAGGTGCGTTTTGCTTGTAGTTGGCCAATGACTTTGCTTTTTTTACTGTATTCGATGCGTTCCACGTAACTTGATTTTACCGATGCTGACGGCTCAGGGAATGACTCGCCAAAGGCTATCGCAGCTTGTATCTGAGTAAATTTCATAAAGCCTAATGAGGCGATAGTAACACCCAAAATGAGTACCGATATTAGCCAACGTTTAATGTTCATAATGCCCCCTTAGGGTCGCGTAAGTGAATGTTTTCCAAACTGGTTTGTATGGTTTTTATGGATTCTTGGGTCAGTGGCTGTTGCCAAGGGTAACTGTTGAGAAATCGCATGGAACTGCGAATAATAGGGTCATTCTCAGACAGCGGTTCAAGTAGGGAATCTGTGCCTTCACCGATTTGCCTAAATTGCTTAACGCGTTGAACTTGTTGATAGCCAACAGACAGAGACCATGAGCCTATCATTATTTCTTCAATGGTCTGCGACAAATTAAGCTCAGTGGTGAGCTCTCCAGAGTTAATACCATCTGTTAAAGCTAACTTAAATAATTGCTCACAGGCGGTATTGGCCATGATCATTTTTTCTGTCCATGTTGTGGAAGCGCGGCTGATCACGGCTTCATTGGTCGCATAAGAAAGCAGGTCGTTATCGAATCCAAAGCGCTGCATTTTTTTGGGATCAATAAACTCGATTGCAAGGATTTTCTCAGGTGTGGAAATGGGTAAAGACAAGACTTGATTGAAAATACCGCTGACATGTAAGAATGCTCGGTGAGCGAGCGCAAGCACAATGTCTTCCTTACTTTGCACATGCTTATAAACAGACCCCATAGATAAACCAGCTGTTCTAGCGATTTTAGCCATAGTGAAATCGGTCACGGATGATTCGTTAATGCATTCTTCCGCGGCATTTAAAATCATTTCAAGTTGCTTTTCATGACTGTACTTGGGAGCTGGTGCCATATATACCTCGAAGTTAAATTACTAAGTAACATCATTCGAATGATGTTCGAATGATGTTATTGTAAATTTTACATCCTTAAAGTCAAGCTTTCTTAAATGCACAATTCGAACTAATGTAAGACTGTGTAATATTATTTCAGTTATAAATTTTGAATACTAAAAGAAAAGAACACTGACTATTTAGCCTATAAGGAATTGAAGCCATGCAGAGTGAACAAGATAGAATACAAAAGCTTGTCGATACATTGAGTAACCATTTAGCGCGTTCTGGTACATCAGAAAATCCGGATCCTCAACAGCAACGAAACGCGATTCAAGGTGTATTTGCTACGACGGTAAATAATTTTAACTTGTTTTATCAGTCAGCCATTGAAGGTGGGTTTTCAGCAAAGCGTCTTTTAACTCAAAAGCTAAATGGGCTGAGTGATGTTGCGGGTTTAAACAATTATCAAACAGAAGCTATGGTGTTTAATACGCGTTTCCAAGCTCATCCATTTGCCATTGCATTGTGTGAGACCACACTTGAAGTGCAATTTATTTATAAACTCGCTATTGAATATAACTTACCGATTAGAGTGCGCTCAGGAGGTCATGATCATGAAGGGGAATGTAGTGGCAGCAATACTATTTTGATTGATGTCAGTCGAATTAAGCAATTTTGTTACGATGAAAAAACGGAAGTTGCGACGATTGGCGCAGGTTATCGTTTCTACCAATTAACACCATTGCTTGCTGCTGAAGGCAGAATGATTGCTCATGGTACGTGTGCAACGGTTGGTTTAACTGGGTTTATTCAAGGGGGAGGTTGGGGACCTTGGACCCGAAAACACGGTATGTGTTGTGAATACCTTGTTGGCGCAACCGTGGTATTGGGCAATGGTGAAGTGGTTGAAGTCTCAGAGGCTTGTCATAGCGATATTTTGTGGGCATTACGTGGCGGCGGCGGTATGAGTTGGGGGATTATTACCGAGCTAAAAGTAAAAACATTTGTGTTGCCAGATGAAATCCATCGATTTGAAATTGTTTGGAATCAGTTCATGAAACCAGATCCGGCGATTGAAGTATGTGTGCCGTTAGAAGATTGTCCAACGATTGATATACTCAAAGCGTGGGAAGCAACGATCCAGTCACAAAAAACCGCAAACTTGTTGGGTACCAATTTAAAAATTAATGCTATTGCAAAAGTACCCCATTCAAACATTAATGAGCTATATCATCCATGCACCATGTTTGGATATTGGGAAGGCACAAAGGAAGCATTGGACAAGTATATCAACGATACCTTCGTTAATCCGATGCACGGTAGGCCTCGTGTTAGTACATCCAAAGTGGGCGGCAAGCGATTGATTCTTAGTCAAAACAATAAGCAACAATACGATTATGATCATGCATTACTCAGCCATTGGGCACGCGAAAGTATTGCCGATTATAATACATTATTACATTCAATTTTAGGGCGGCATCAGCACGCGTTTACCCCTGATTATGATGCGCCTGCACCACATAAAATTACTTCAAAGTTGGTTAAACCCGAAGGTTTAACACAGCGTGGTTATGAACAATTGCTAAGCACGTTGACCTCAGAATTAGTGAAGAGTGAAAATAGTGGGTTAGGGTTGTTTAGCTATGTCACATTAGGGGCGATTGTTGGAGATTTTTATCAGCAATTAGATCAAAAGAAGCCACAACTTGGAGTGTCATTTCCGTATCAACATTGTTTATATACGATTCAATATCAAACATGGTGGAACGAAGAGTTAAAGAATAAAGTTGAGCAGCAAAATAATGCTGTTTATGTTGATACAAATAGAGCTATGGACTGGATCTCCGCCAGTAGAAGTGCAGATATTGAGGGAGCATATGGTGCGTTTATTAGTTTCAAAGATGCCTCAATACCGACATCTGAATATTTTCAGCAGAATTATGGAACACTTGTAGAAATTAAAAAATGTTATATTAATGATCAATACAATCACTTGCGCACTCGAAAAACCATTATTTAA
>NZ_JAGJEK010000070.1:0-1030 GCF_018101015.1 Pseudoalteromonas sp. MMG005
TATGTCAGAGCAACGCTTTATTGCAAATGGGTCAAACGTCAAGCAGTGGCAGCGACGAAATGAAAAAACGAGGTAGTTTATTCTACCCCGCCTGAGTTATTTTGTTTGACATATTGGGAGTGTCCATATATGTCAGTTTAAATTTAATATCAGTTTAAATTTAATATTGCGTCCCTTGGTTAAAGCGTTTGTTAGCTAGCAGCAAACACATATTTGCGGCCTATGTAAATGAAGTGTACTGCAACAGCTATTGGTATAAGAAGCCAAATTAATTCGATATTTATACCTAACATAAATGCAAACCCAAGGATTGAGCAAAAGCCACAGATTATAAATAAACGTAATTTATTAAACGACAAAAAATATCTGTTTGGCTTTAGAATATGCATTAAAACGGAGATAAACGCGAACATGCCTAGAAAGCCTCCAACCTCAACAAGTAGCATAACCAGCGCACCATAATAGCCGTCTACTATACCCATAATTGAGATGGGTATAGTGATTAAGCCTAGTCCTAGAAGTATGACTAAAGGACCAAACCCAATTATGGCTTCAACAATGATCAAGAATTTGTATATTGGTCTCATGTGCTAGCTAACTATTTAGTATTTATGCGGCACGTTGTTTGTGCTGCATAATCGCTTGTTGGACTGAGTCGCTACCTGCTCGATGTGTCAGAGTTGGTGTTATTTATGCTATGGGAATTTACTTTTAGTGGCATAAGGTGCCTTACGCCTATTTTATCGACTTGTCTTTCGCGCTTAAGCTATCCCTGCATTACTCAGTGCGTTTTATCTTGCCATTAGAGCTAATTTTCGCTGACTTATCAATGATATTTTCACCGCGCACGCATTTTTATAGCCCAAACACTTAAGCAGGTTAACGCGTTGATTTAATTCAGCAGACTCTGCTGCTAGCACGTTCGAGCTAATTTCATTGTCTCTTCACTTGAATTAACCCTTTCGTTAAATCGTAAGAGCCCTATTTTGCATACATCAAAGAAATTTGTGCCTGTCCCATATTATTCCCA
>NZ_JAGJEK010000071.1:0-1028 GCF_018101015.1 Pseudoalteromonas sp. MMG005
TATGCGCTCAGCGTATCATGATTGGTATTTGCTCTGAGCACCAATGTATTGGCAAAAAACCCAATCAAAGGGTTTGTCTCTGACTGTAACCGGCTTGCAACTGGGGTACCAATAACAATATCAGAGCTGTTACTGTGCCGAGCCAACAATAATGAAAGCGCACCATGTAATAACATAAAAGGGGTCAATTGATGTGCTTTTGCTAGCGCTTGTAATTGGGTTGCAATATGCGCTGATAACTGCCCTTGCACAATCGCTACTTTACGCTCTTTTTCATTTGAACGGGCTTTATCTAAAGGCAGAGTATGCTCTGCGGGTACATCCGCTAATTGTTGCTCCCAATAATTGAGCTGCTTTTCAAGTACTCCCCCTTCTAAATAGGTTCTTTGCCACTGTGCATAATCACTATATTGAATATCTAACGGGGCCAATCCACTTTCTAGGCCTTCGCTATAAGCATGGTAGAGGGTAAAAAACTCTTTTAGAAGTACTTCCATTGACCAACCATCGGAAGCGATGTGATGCATATTCAGCAGTAGTACACCTGACTCTGAGGTCTGTTGGATATACCCGACACGAAGCATCACGTCTTGTTTTAAGTTAAATACCTGACGGGTCAATCGGGTCGCTTGTTCTGACACTTCTGACGTTAACGTCTCACCTGTGAGATGGGTTAAATCTACCTGTGTAATCTTGAAATCAACATCAGACATCGCTCGAACGACCTGATATGTCTCTCCTTGCACTTCCCGATATACCGTGCGCAGTACTTCATGACGTTCAATGATGGTGCTAAACACTCGGGTTAATAAGGGGAGGTCCAACTCTCCCGACACCTCAAAAGCGATGGGCATATTATATTCTGTTGTGCCCTCTTGAAGGTTATCAATGAACCATAGTCGTTGCTGTGAATACGATAACGGGATGTTCACTTCGTGAGTGGGATGCTTAATTATCTTTTTATATCCGTTGGTATTTATATAATAAACAATGTGTTCTTTGTGCTGTTTTATCCGTTGGATCAGTGC
>NZ_JAGJEK010000072.1:0-897 GCF_018101015.1 Pseudoalteromonas sp. MMG005
GACCACCGCGATATCGAGAGCGCCTTGCACCTCAAAAGCCATGGGCATGTTGTACTCAGCGGAGCCGCCTTGCAAGCTATCAATGAACCATAAACGCTGTTGCGCAAAAGAACATACTTCTAAAGTTTCGTGATTGTCATGGGCTCTCCTTACAATTTTTTTGTGCGTCAGCTCCAGCTCTTTTTTCTGTAAATAACTTAACAAAGCCTCTTTATTATTTTTGATCAAGATAATTGTATCCTGATCTAAGCGTCCTTTGGAAGATTTGGCTTTCAGTTTGCCATCATCGATATACAGCAAAGTTCCTTCAGAAATCAGTTTTGAATAGAGCTCGTTCATATTAATCACGTCACCTTAGATTTTTGTTATTGATGTCTCTCAAAATAAATGAAATTACATATCCGTTATGCTTAAAATTTATTGGTTCACTAATACAGTCACCAAATTACTTTTCGAGAGATTCTTATAAAATTTATTCTTCGTTATGTTTCTTAAGTCGAGGCATAAAAGTAATGCACTGTCGCAAAAACTCAGTGCATTACTTATCTTATGAATCCATATCATTAAAACTCATATTCAGTGGCATCCTCTGATTCCAATAAGGCCTGCTGTAAGAGTTCTTCAGCTTTTTGGTGCTCGCACAAGTTACACAAATCTGAAATACTTGCTATATCATAAAGGTCTTTTAACTCAATGTGCGTATAACCAACCTCCTTCAATTGAGCAAGAAAGCGCACCACTAATAGAGAGTGGCCACCTAAATCAAAGAAGTTTGCATTGACACTTATATGCTCAGCATCGATATAAAGCAATTTAGATATCAAATCGATAATTAACCGCTCTGTATCCGTTATTGGTGCAACGTAATCATGGAGCAATACACTCTCTGCCACTGGC
>NZ_JAGJEK010000073.1:0-713 GCF_018101015.1 Pseudoalteromonas sp. MMG005
ATACGCTTTCCTATTTTTTTGTCAACACTTAATTTTAAAAGTTTTTAGAATTAAGTTTCACTTGACGCTGACCTCGTTTCATTTTGCTTTTCAGCGTGTTGCTCCGTGTCAGTGGGGTCGCATTATAGGGCGTTCATTGATTTGTTCAAGCACTTTTTTTAAGTTTTTATCTGTTCGTACAAATAAACAGCTAAAACCTCTTTTTTGATTAATTTACAAGCAATAAGAGTTACACTTACGATAAGTTTTATAAGCAAAATACAACAGCTCGCTCAATCACCAATGAATAATTGAGCCCTTTAAATCACTTTACCTTTGAAAATATCATCATTGATTCAAGAGTGGACAGTAAGTCAGAGTCTAAAATTAAGAATTTAGTCATATTAAATGCACAATCTTTGCAGCACCGTACTGACATAGCTCTAGATTAAGTTAAGTAACCTTGTACTATAAGAGCTTTCTCTGAAAAGATAAGATTCTAATTGCTCCCAGTAAAAGTTTACATAGGTATTATTTTTTGAAGGAGTAACGCTGAAACTGAGTTTGTAACTACAACATGGATCCTGACCTTCATCAGGAAGACTGTGAGTGAGGGCTCTAAAACCTGTGATAATAACAACGACAAGCATGCGTGTTCTGGATCCTGACCTGCGTCAGGAGGACTATCAGTGAGAGCTCTAAAACCTGTGATAACAACGACAAGCATGGGTGTT
>NZ_JAGJEK010000074.1:0-712 GCF_018101015.1 Pseudoalteromonas sp. MMG005
CAGAGCGAACACAGGGCACCACACGGTCGGGGAGTACTTTAAGCATATCAGAACGGTACATTTAGAAGCGCAATCGCATCAAGACGTGCCATTTGAGCAGTTAGTAGATAGATTGAAGGTGCCGAGAAGTAAGGCACATAGCCCGTTATTCCAAATCATGATGACGACGAATACAGACTATGGTTTGCATCATGAAGGTGAGTCAGTCGCCCTACCAGGGGTGCAGATGAGCGCGTATGAGAGTGATGCGGTACAGGCCAAGTTTGACCTAGATGTTGAGCTGACCTTGGGTGATGCGGGTGTTGGTATTAACTGGACATATGATACAGGTTTATTCAGTGAAGCAGCGATAGCGCGGTTAAACGCACACTTGTGTCGTTTATTAACGAGTTTGAGTGAAGTCACAGAGGAGACAGTGGCGTTGCCTAGCTTGGCGATGTTGTCGGAGTCAGAGACAGCGCATTTAGTGACAGGGCTGAATAATACGGAAATTGCATACGATAAAGCGGCATGCATTCATACCTTATTTGAACAACAAGCACAGCAGCAGCCGGATAAGGTTGCGGTGGTTTTTGCCGATAAAACACTGACGTACAAGCAGTTGAATGAGCAGTCGAACCAACTGGCGCATTACCTGCGAGAGCATCATGCTATTGGGCCAGACAGTTTAGTGGGCTTGTGTGTGGAGCGCTCGTTGGAGATGGTGGTCGGG
>NZ_JAGJEK010000075.1:0-676 GCF_018101015.1 Pseudoalteromonas sp. MMG005
CACCTTGTTGTGAAAGTAAATAAGCAAACTGCGCTCGATTGGTCAGATGATGACGTTATTAAGCGTTGGTATCAACTTTACAATGGTGATTCATTGGTAGACAGATATATCAGTGGAGAAGTACTCGATGATGCAGCGATGACTTTCTTCAATGAAATAGTGTCAAAATGGCGTTTGAGGTTGTATGACATTAGCTGGTATATGAAGAATTTGAACGAATTCATAGCCAAAGAAGCGAATAAAGAAGATAACTGTACGGGTAAATATTGGGAGGGCCGCTATAAGTCCCAAGCTCTGTTAGATGAAAGAGCACTATTGAGCTGCATGGCGTATGTAGATTTAAATCCAATCAGAGCGAATATGGCAAATACGCTTGAAGAGAGCGATTTTACGTCAATTCAAGAACGGTTACTACACTTTAAAGCTCAAATAAAAGACAATAAGAAAGCACAATTAAATCCTTCTCAAAACATCCCTCAAAAAGATGACCCAGCCCATATAAGTCAACCTGCGGAATTAAAACCATTTGGTGGAGAGCACATAGCAGGGAGCATCCCATTTAGCCTACTAGATTATTTTGAATTGGTAGATTGGAGTGGTCGCCATGTACACCCAAAAAAGACAGGCTATATAAGCCGCTCGATACCAAGAGTATTAGTGACTCTCAATATAGAAA
>NZ_JAGJEK010000076.1:0-627 GCF_018101015.1 Pseudoalteromonas sp. MMG005
GTAAAGATCACCTTGCTTGGCTTACCTACCGTGTCTACCTTCACCGCATTTTTCCCTGCATGGGTATTCTTGATGCCATCAAGGTAATCTTGCCCATCTTCATAACTTGGAGTGTCTGCGCGCGTCACCACATACCCGTCTGCATCCGGTTGGCGCAGTGCAGTAAAACTAAACGCACCATTACTGTCGGTGTTGGTGGTCAATGACACAGCATTGCCGAATTCATCTTTACCGCTCAGACTGACTGCAAGGTTGGTGATCGCCAGATCTTTACTTTCCTTCACGCCATTTTGATTGCCATCAACAAACACCGCGCCTTCAACACGGGCTTCGCCAGCATTAGGTAGTTCAGTAAATATCACCTTGCTTGGTTTACCTACCGTGGCTACCTTCACCGCGTTTTTACCCGCATAGGTATTCTTGATGCCATCAAGGTAATCTTGGCCATCTTCATAGCTGGGTGTGTCTGCGCGCGTCACCACATACCCGTCTACATCCGGTTGGCGAAGAGCAGTAAAACTAAACGCACCATTACTGTCGGTGTTGGTGGTCAATGACACTGTGTTGCCAAATTCGTCTTTACCCGTCAGTGTTACTGCAAGGCTTGGGATCGCAAGATCTTTAGGC
>NZ_JAGJEK010000077.1:0-585 GCF_018101015.1 Pseudoalteromonas sp. MMG005
TTGGATCCTGACCTGCATCAGGAAGACCAACAAGGTGGAACTCGTCTCCTTGAACGGGTTTCAGTGCCCATAAATGCGCCCATTTCTTGCTCACTTTTATAGTTCCTGACTTACATCAGGAAGACAACAAGGTGGAACTTGTCTCCTTGAACGGGTTTCAGTGCCCATAAATGCGTCTATTTCTTGCTCACTTTTATAGTTCCTGACTTACATCTGGAAGACAACAAGGTGGAACTCGTCTCCCTGAATTTGTATATGGACTCCACCTCGCCATGCTTGGTAACTTTTGCTGTAATTATAAAGCCGTTATACCTTTAATGGATCCTGACCTGCGTCAGGAAGACAATAAGGTCGGATTACCGTGGGACTCATCTTCCTAAACGGGTTTCAGGGTCTATAAATATGTTTCTCTTTCTTTCCTACTTTTATGGTTCCTAAGCTGCATGAGGAAGACAATGAGGTGGGGTTTCCGTTGAACTCGTCTCCCTGAATTCATTTCAGGGTCTGTGGCTTTTACAGCCTGCTATTCATAGTGACCTAAAACACCCTTTCTAACTTCTGCTCTCCAAGTCACTTTTCCCAAAC
>NZ_JAGJEK010000078.1:0-583 GCF_018101015.1 Pseudoalteromonas sp. MMG005
ACCAGTTGCATATCACGCATCAGTCGTCTGACTTTGAATAAACCAACATCAATATCTAAATCTGCAAGCATTGCTAAGAGTGTGCGACTTCCAGCAGAGCCACGACTAAGCTTAAAACAAGCGTTTAACTGCGCTCTCAGTGCAACCTCATTAGCGTCAATTGTGTTACGGCGGTTTTTGTAGTCATAAAAACTTGAACGAGCAACATCAAAGACACTGCAGACCACCTCTACCGATTCTTGCTCACTTAATTGGTCTATTAACGAATATTGTTCATTTCTTCTGACATTAAGAGAGCTGTAGCCTTTTTTAGTATTGATTTCTCTCGCTCTAAACGATTGATTCTGGCTTCAAGTTCTTGAATCTTTTGTTGCTCTGGAGTCAAAGCTTTGGCATTAGGTGTTTCACCATTTCGCTCAAGTTCAAGTTGTTGAACCCAGCGTCTTAAAGCCGTTTCTCCAACATCCAATGAACGACATGCTTCTTGAAGTGAATAGCCTTGGTCTAAAACTAAACAAGCGGCTTCAAGTTTGAATTCTTTACTAAATGTTCTGCGTTTTTTTGCCATCGGACACCTCTGATT
>NZ_JAGJEK010000079.1:0-569 GCF_018101015.1 Pseudoalteromonas sp. MMG005
TTATTCCAAGGTTTACCCTTGTTGCGAAGCCTTTTAAATAGTTTGGGCAGCCCCCATCTTTGGTGACGCTCGACCAATGCTAACAATGCGTCGATAACTTCATCATCTGATGGCCGTTTATGTTTGTAATAAAAAACTGAGCGGCTTAGCCCAGCCACTTCACAAGCAAATGCGACGCTGACGTTAAATTGAGTTCTCAAATGCTCAACCCAAGCTCTGCGCCTACTTGTCTTTACAGCTTTTTTGCAATGATATCCTCAAGCATCGAGTGCTTTAAGCTCAGCGTTGCAAACATATCTTTTAGCTTACGGTTTTCTTCTTCAAGTTCTTTAAGGCGTTTAACATCAGACGCTTCCATACCACCATATTTTGAGCGCCATTTGTAAAATGTGCTTTGGCCGATGCCATGTTTACGGCAAATTTCAGGCACTGGAATACCTGATTCAGCTTCTTTGATCATGCTGACAATTTGAGTTTCGGTGAACTTACTTTTTCTCATCGTAAATTTTCCTATTTTAGTTAATGGAAAATTCTACTTATGAACTGTTTCATTTTTTGGGGGAGTTACA